>JBKJZF010000024.1:0-3209 GCA_046715315.1 Solirubrobacterales bacterium
CGGCAAGACGGCCGTCGTCGAGGGCCTCGCGAGTCGCATCTCCACGAACCAGGTCCCGGAGCTCCTGAAGAACAAGCAGATCTACACCCTCGACCTGGCCGCGCTCGTCGCCGGCTCGAAGTACCGCGGAGAGTTCGAGGAGCGCCTGAAGAAGGTGATGAAGGAGATCACCCAGCGGGGTGACATCGTTCTGTTCATCGACGAGCTTCACAACCTGGTTGGCGCTGGAGCCGCCGAGGGCGCGATCGACGCCGCCTCGATCCTGAAGCCCGCGCTCGCCCGCGGTGAGCTGCAGACGATCGGTGCGACCACGCTTGACGAGTACCGCAAGTACCTCGAACGCGACTCGGCGCTCGAACGCCGCTTTCAGCAGATCAAGGTGGGCGAGCCGACGATCCCCGACACGGTCAAGATCCTGCAGGGGCTGCGCGAGCGCTACGAGGATCATCACAAGGTCGACATCACCGACGATGCCCTCTCGGCCGCCGCCGAGCTCGCCGATCGCTACATCTCCGACCGCTTCCTCCCCGACAAGGCGATCGACCTGATCGACGAGGCGGCCTCGAGGATGCGGATCAAGTCGATGTCGCAGCCTCCCGTCTATCGCGATCTCGAGGAGGAGATCGAGGAGACGCGCCGCTCCAAGGAGGCCGCGATCTAGGCCCAGTAATTCGAGAAGGCAGCGAACCTCCGCGACTCCGAGCGCCAGCTCACCAACCGCAAGCGCGAGCTCGAGGACCAGTGGTCCGAGGGCGACGGCGGCGAGCGCCCCGAGGTCGGCGAGGAGGAGATCGCGGACATCGTCTCGATGTGGACCGGGATCCCCGTCTTCAAGCTGACCGAGGCCGAGACCAAGAAGCTGATCCGCATGGAGGACGAGCTCCACAAGCGGGTGATCGGCCAGCACGTCGCGATCGAGTCCGTCTCGAAGGCGATCCGCCGCTCGCGCGCGGGGATCAAGGATCCCAAGCGCCCCGCCGGCTCGTTCATCTTCCTCGGCCCCTCGGGCGTCGGCAAGACCGAGCTCGCGCGGACGCTCGCCGAGTTCCTCTTCGGCGACGAGGACTCGATGATCCGCATCGACATGTCCGAGTACATGGAGAAGCACTCGGTCTCGCGCCTGGTTGGGTCGCCGCCCGGGTACGTCGGCTACGACGAGGGCGGCCAGCTGACCGAGGCCGTGCGTCGCAAGCCCTACTCGGTGCTGCTGCTCGACGAGATCGAGAAGGCCCACCCCGACGTCTTCAACATCCTCCTGCAGATTCTCGAGGACGGAAGGCTGACCGATGCCCAGGGGCGGACGGTCGACTTCCGCAACACGATCGTGATCATGACCTCGAACATCGGCGCCAAGGACATCGCCCGCAACGTCTCCTTCGGCTTCGGCACCTCCGACGACGAGACAGGCACCTCGTACGACGAGATGAAGGAGCGGATCATGGGCGACCTGAAGAAGGTCTTCCGCCCGGAGTTCCTCAACCGGATCGACGAGGTGATCGTCTTCCACAAGCTCGCCAAGGACGAGATCAAGGAGATCGTCGACCTGATGATCGGCCGCGTTCGCGCCCAGGTGGCCGAGCACCACCTCCAGCTCGACCTCACCGAGGAGGCGAAGGAGCTGCTGGCCGAGAAGGGCTGGGATCCCTCGATGGGAGCCCGGCCGCTGCGCCGGGCGATCCAGCGCTACATCGAGGATCCGCTCGCCGACGAGGTGCTGCGCGCCGGCCCCGACTCGATCGTCCCCGGGACGACGGTCCTGGTCGATCGCGACACCGCCGGCGACGAGAGCGACCAACCGCTCAGCCTGAAGCTCGTGAAGCCGCGTAAGCGCGCCGCCCGCAAGAAGCAGCCGGCACCCGCCGGCGTCGGCGGCCGCGGCGGCTCCGGCGACGAGCCCGTGGACGAGCCCGAGGCCTCGGGCGACACCGAGGCCCCTGAAGACAGCTAGCCGCTGGCGCCGAGCGGCGCCGGTTTGGAGAGCGGGGGCGCGGTGCCGTCGGGCGGGCTTGAAAGAGTCGGGGACGTGGCCGCCCGCGGTACCAGATTCGTATGCCAGCAATGCGCGCACGAGGCGCTCGCCTGGTCGGGGCGCTGCGCCGGCTGTGGTGAGTGGAACACGCTGGTGGAGACGGCGAGGGCGGCGGCGAAGGCCCGCAAGTCGCTCGGAGGGCGCTCCCGTGCCAAGGGGGCGGCCCGAAAGCCCGTGGCGCTGCGCGAGGTCAAGACCCCGGCTGTGGCCCGCCTGCGCACCCGGATCGCCGAGCTCGACCGGGTGCTCGGCGGCGGCTTCGTCCCCGGCTCGCTCGTCCTCCTGGGCGGCTCGCCGGGGATCGGCAAGTCGACGCTGACCGGGATGGCGCTGGGAAACCTGGCGGCGGAGGGCAGCCGTGTGCTGTACGTGTCCGGCGAGGAGTCGGCGGCGCAGGTACGCCTGCGCGCCGAGCGTCTGGGGCCGTCGGCGCTGGCGGTGCCGGTGATCGCCGAGACCTCCCTCGAGCAGGTGCTCGCGACCCTCGAGCAGGAGTGCCCGGAGGTATGCGTGATCGACTCGATCCAGACGATGCACGCGGAGGGGATGACCGGCGCGCCGGGCTCGGTCGGACAGGTTCGGGAGGCGGCGACGGCGATCATGGAGGCCGCCAAGCGCCTGGGCTGCGCCGTGGTCCTGGTCGGGCACGTGACCAAGGAGGGCGCGGTGGCGGGCCCGCGCGTGCTCGAGCACCTGGTCGACTGCGTGCTCTTCTTCGAGGGGGAACGCGAGCGCAGCTTCCGCACCCTGCGAGCGTTGAAGAACCGCTTCGGCGCGACCAGCGAGGTCGGCGTGTTCGAGATGCGCGCCGGCGGCCTGGTCGAGGTCGAGGACGCCTCGGCCCGCTTCGTCGGCGAGGCCAGCGCCGCGCCGGGGTCGGTGGTGCTGTGCGCGATGGAGGGCACCAGGCCGCTGCTCGTCGAGGTGCAGGCCCTGGTGGCCCCGACCGAGATCGTCCCGCCCCGGCGGATCTCCACCGGGATCGACCGCAACCGGCTGGCGATGGTGCTCGCCGTCCTCGCCCGGCACGGAGGGCCGACGCTGGCCTCGGCGGACGTCTTCGTCAACGTCGCCGGCGGCGTCCGCGTCGACGAGCCGGGCGCCGACCTCGCCGTCGCCCTGGCGCTCGCGTCCGCGCACCACGGCGAGGCGCTGCTCGACGGCGACGGCCGGCCGCTCG
>JBKJZF010000025.1:0-7396 GCA_046715315.1 Solirubrobacterales bacterium
CCCTTAGAGGCGTTCAGCACGCCCCTGAGCAGGACCACGACGACGGGAACGATCGCCAACAGCAGGACGACGTTCCCGATCCACCAGAGGGTCACTGCTGCCTCGCGTGAGCCGCGACGATCGCGGCCTTGTCGGCAACGCCCGGCATCAAGCCGATGATCCTCGAGAATTGATCGTTGATGGCCACCACGGCGGGGCCCAGCGGACGCAGATGCTCGCTCTCGACGGTGGTCAGTGCCGATCCCAGCGTGGCGAGCCCCTCGGCGATCGTGGTCAGGCGCCGCCGGATCTCGATCAGGGCGAGCGCGAGCACGACAACGAGGACCACGGCCTCGGCGACGCTCAGCACGATCAGGAGCGAGGTGCTCATTCCGGCTCCTCGGCGTAGCCCTGTGAGAGCGCGTTCATGTAGCCGTCCTGAACCACGCCTTCCGCCGCTATCTGGTCCAGCACGGGCGCCGTGGCCTCGAGCTGCGGGATGTTCGCCGTGTTGTCAGCCACCTTTCCTGCGTTCTCCAGCAAGCCGCCGACGCTTGTCTGGATGTTCTTGAGGTAGCTCAGCAGCAAGAGCAGCATGCCGGCCACGACGAGCGCCACGACGAGGCCCAGGGCAAGGGAGACGTACCACAGGGTGCGCTCCGCGTCGGCCAAGGCGAGCGGCAGGGTCATCACCTTCCGACCGCTGCCTTTCGAAGCGCCCGGGCAGAATGAAGGATCCTGATCCCCGACCCGTTGATCTGGCCGATGCCGCCGTCCAGTTCGTCAGTCTGCGCCCGGACCGTGTCGACCGCTCCCACCGCGGTCCGCGCCTGCCGGTCGATCCGCGACGCCAAGACCAGGATTGTGACGACGATGATCACCGCCACGATCACTACCACAACCCCAAGCGACAATCCTATGTACCAAGAGGTTGTATCCGCGCCGATCAGCATGCCCATCGGCTCCGATTCTCGGCTGGCCCGAGCGCCTTCAACGTGATCGGGTCCACTGCGCTGGGAATATACAGGCCGCCGCAACGTGTCCATGGCGCGGGCGGGGCCGGTTCGACCCCGTCCCGCCGAGCATCACATTTCCTCGGCGAGGTTCTCGGCGAAGGCCCCGATCATCGCTTCCGTGACGCCGGCGATGACGCCCTCGCCCATCGCCGCGGCCTTACCGATGACGTTGACGTCGGAGTGGATCGCCACCTCGGTCCGGTCGCCGGCCCCGGTCAGCTGGACCTCGATCCTCGCATCGGCGTTGCCCTGGCCGCCAGCCTCTTTGGCCCTGGCGGTCAGCACCGCGCGGTGGGCCGCATCGTCCTGCTCGACGATCTCAGCGGGGCCGGTGTAGGTCATCGACATCGACCCGAGCTTGATCTTGACCTCGGCCGTGACGCTCTTGTCGCTCGCCCTCTCGATCACCCTGGCGTCGGGCACGCAGGACACCACTCGCTCGAGGTCGAGCATCGTGTTCCAGACCTGATCGATGGGCTTCTCGACCGAGAATGAATTGTTGAACTCCATAGGCCGCACAGTGTTCCAGAGCCGCCGCGCCGTTGCCTGTCTTCGTGGTCCGCAACGCCGAGGACTTCCGCGCCCGCGCCCAGGCTCGCTAGCGTTCGTGCCTCGTGTCCATTAAGGCAGGCATCCACAAGCTAGGACCGCACAACACCACTCTTCAAGTGAAGACGGGCCGGCACGGTGCGGCCGCCATGGCGGGCCACAACCTCGTCATCGATGTCACGTCCTGGGAGGCGACGCTCGACGTCGGCGAGGATCCGGGGCAGATCAGCCTCGAGCTCAATGCCGACGCTGGCTCCCTTCGGGTACACGAAGGCACCGGGGGAGCCCAACCGCTGGGCGACGAGGACAGGGTCGATATCCAGCAGACGATCGATGAACACGTGCTGAAGGGACATGCGATCGAGTTCCGGTCCACCGACGTCGAGACCTCCGACGGCGGCGGGCGTCTGTCCGTGAGCGGTGACCTCAACATGGCCGGCAACAGCCACCCAGTTGACTTCGAGCTGAGCGTCAGCTCGGAGGGCCAGATCAGGGGTGGCGCCACCCTCAAGCAGACCGACTGGGGGATCAAGCCGTACTCGGCGCTGTTTGGGGCCCTCAAGGTTATGGACGAGGTCGAGGTCGTTGTCGAAACCAGCCTGCCCTATGCGTGGGGCGGGGCGCCTGAGCCGCCGTCGCCCGGATCTGGGTGAAGGCCTCGATCAGGTCGATCGGCAGCGGGAAGACGAACGTCGTGTTCTGGTTGACGCCCATCTCGAGCAGGGTCTGCAGATAGCGGAGCTGGAGCGTGGCCGAGTTCTTGGAGATGATGTCGGCGGCCGGGGGGCCGCGAGTGAAACCACTCCGAAGGAAGCGGCGGCGGGGAGGATACGGGACAGCCACAAGGTCGATGCTGCTCACGACTGAGTAGCCGGCCTCCGTCAAGCTGGTGGACCAGACCGGGTAGCTGCCCGCGGTCACCTCCTGAAGACAAATGACGTCGGCCCGCGCGGGCGTTCTCGCCGACGATCATCCCCTCGTAGACCTCCTCGCCGGGGCCGACGACGAGCGAGCCGCGCTCCTGAAGTCCGAAGAGGGCGTGCCACGCCGAGCTGGTCTCGACGCCGGCCGAGCTGCGCTCGGCACTCGAGTGCGCCTTCGCCTCCGGCAAGCCTGCGCTGGTGAACGTCCTCACCGACACCGAGGTCGTCTACCCGCGCAAGTCCGTGCTCGCCTAAGATCGGGCACATGGCCAACCTCGGCAATCCCTCCTCCTATCTCGCCCTGGCCGAGGGCACCCCCGTGCTCTCCAGTGACGGCCGCGAGCTGGGGACGGTCGAGCACGTGCTCGCCGACCCGGATGCGGACATCTTCGACGGCGTCGTGCTCGACACGAGCGCGCTGCCGGGCGGGCACCGCTTCGTCGATGCGGCTCAGATCGAGGAGATCTACGAGCGCGGCGTGGTTCTCACTCTCGACGGCCCCGCGGCCGAGAACCTCCCGGAGCGCAGCGCCAATCCCGCCACGGTCGAGACCGGTCCCGAGGACACGGTTCCCGAGGACCTCGGCGACAAGCTCCGCCGCGCCTGGGACGTCCTCTCGGGCAAGCGCGGCTAGGCGCCGCTCAGGCCGCGGTCTTCGCTGCTTCGAGCGCCCATGCCGATCATTATCGGGTGGGGTAGGGTTGGATCGTTTCGCCCATATCTTGGGCATGAGGACAACCGAAGGAGGACGTGCATGGCCGAAGCAGGGTTGTTCATCGGATGGGGAGCTCCCGTCACGGGGCGGGAGGCCAAGGGTCTCGAGGTCTTCAACGAGAGCGTCGAATACTGGGGCAAGCTCGAGCAGGACGGCAAGATCGAGTCGTTCGAGGTCGTGCTCCTCACCCCCCACGGCGGCGACCTCGAGGGCTTCGTGCTGATGCGCGGCAGCTCCGAGCAGGTCGCGGCGCTGATGGTCGACGAGGAGTTCGAGCGCATGACCACTCGCGCCACGCTCATCGTCCAGCGCGTCGGAGTCGTCGGGGCGGTCCTCGGCGAGGGCCTCGAGCGGTCGATCGGGACCTACCAGCAGCAGATCGGCGAGGTGACCTGACCTAAGAGCCGGCCAGCCCGCCGTGCGGGCTAGCAGTAAAGCGGCGACGCTAGAGGCGCGCCGTTGGCGAGTCCTGCTCGCGCGGATAGCCGAGCAACCGTGAGCTTGGCCCCGGGACAAGCACCGCGGTCGCGCCGATCGCGACACGCCCGGCCGCCATCGCGGCGATCATCGTGCGGACAGAAGAGGTGCAGGCCGCGAAGGAGGCTACGCCCCTCCTCGGCATCCGAGCGATCAGTAGTTTGCCTTTCTTTCTGGCGAAGTCCTGAGCCTGCTGGTTGAGTTCCATAACAGCCATACGATCTCCTCTTCCTCGAGCGCCCGCGCCTACCCGTCGGCGAGCATCTTCTCGATCAGCTCCATGTACTGAACCAGGGGCCGAGTCCCCAGGAAGGAAGCGCGCACGCGCTCGCGGGCGGCCGCCCCCAGGGCGCGCGCCCGGGCCGGGTCGTCGAGCAGCCCGTCGATCGCGGCGGCTGTGGCGCCGAGGTCGGCGGGGTCGTCGATCAACAGCCCCGACTCGCCGTCGACTATCTGATCCTGGATTCCACCGATGCGGCTGGCGACCACTGGGCGTGCCTTCCACATCGCCTCGGCGACGGTCAAGCCGAAGCCCTCGGCCAGGCTCTTCTGGACTACGACGTCCGCCCGGCGCTGGACCGCGTTGACCATCGCCGCGTTCTCGTCCACGTCGTCCATCGGTAGGCATGCGAGGTGCACGCGCGCCCTGAACTCGGGGGGAAGCCCCTCGCGCTGCGCACGGACCTCCGCCAACACTTCGGCGCCTTCCGGGTCGTCGGCGACCTCCGCCACCGACGGCCCGGCGAGAAGCAGGTGCGCGCGGGGGTGCCGACTGTGCTCGACGAAGGACCGCATGACCCCGGTCGGATCCTTGAGCCGGTCCCACCGTGAGACCTGGGCCACAAGGGGAACGTCCGCCGGGACCGGCGCCTGCTGGTCGAGCTCGGCGACTCGGTCCACGCGTCCCTGGCTGCCATCTTGCCGCACGAACAGGGGCGCTGGCCCACCGTCCTCGGCGAGCCCAACGCGGGCCAGGATCGCCCGAACGGCCTCCGACTCCAACTCCTGGTTCTTGGCAGAGAAGGCGTCGATCGAGGGCGCGACGAGCCAGAGCTTGCGCTCCTCCAGCCCATCCCAGGCGAAGGCGCGCCGCGAGAACACGTAGGCGTCGGCCTCCTCGACGTACGGCAGCAGGAACTCCCACGCCCGACGTGCGAGCTGGTTCGGGTGATCGAGCCCGACGTGACAGCGCCACACCGCCCGCACGTTCCTCGGCTCCATCAGGCTTGTCAGTCCAGCCGTCTGCGGATCGTGGAGGTAGACGATGTCGCCCGGACTGACCATGGTCGCGAGTGCGTCGGCGTTCGATGCGAGGGCGTCCTCATAGATCGCACGCTCTGCCTCCCCAAGCTCACCGCCGTCGCCTGCCGCCCCGTGCAGGTGGTTGTGGATCCGCTTCGTGACCCTGAAGAACTCGTCGTTCCCGGCGATGGTCGCCCAGCGGACGTCGACGCCGGCGCCGCGGGCGTAGGCGAGCAGGGACTGGAGCATCTCGGCGACGCCTCCCCCGCGGGCGGTCGAATTGACGTGCCAGACGACGCGACCGGCGAGGTGCCGACCGGCGCTGCGTATCGCCCGCTCGACGTCTGAGTACGCGTCTCCCAGCAGGGCCCTGAACCGCTCCGGCGACGCGGGCCCAACCGGGACCTGATTCAAGGTCGCCACGGCCAGGAGAGTAGCCTGCGGCTCCGCGTCCACGCCGTGCTCGCGCCGTCTCCGTGATGCTGATCCTCCTGCTCGCCGCAACCGGGACCGCCCTCGCGACGGCCGCCGATGATCGCGAAACCGGCGTGGTCCGCGACTGCGATCGGTGTGGTTGATACGTTCGCGCAGGGCTATGGAGCAACTCTCCCTCGGGGTCTTCGCCGGCTCCCGCAAGAAGCACGAGCGGCGGCTGCCGATCCATCCGAGTGCTCGCTGTCGGCCTTCGCGGACAAGGCGCAGGCGGCGGCGGAGATACGGCGGGTCCTCTCGCCCGGCGGCCGGGTCGCGATCTCCGACATCGTGGTCGATCCTGTGGGTCTGCCTGAGGCGCTTCGTGGGCCGCTGGCGACGATCGCCTGCGTGGGCGACGCTCTCGACGCCGCCGGCTACGCGCGCCTGCTTGAGAGTGCAGGGATCTCGGTGGTCGCCGTCGAGTCGCAAAATGCCGCCGCCGCGCGCCTCGCCGAGCGGGTCGAGGACCGCCTGCGCGGCGCCCGGCTCCTCGGCCTGCCCCGGGGCGGCGAGATGGTCGAGCTGGCGCGAATCGCCCGCCGGGCGATCGACGAAGGCGTCCTCGGCTACGCGATCTTCAGCGGGGTGCGGGCATGAGCCGGCTCGAGGTGCTCAACCCCAAAAAGGCGCCGGCTGCGGCGGCCGCTTCGGGGTGGCGATCCGCGGCTGCATGCGGCGCCGCCGACGGTTGACCCCCGGGTCCACTTCGCGCTCAACTGCGGCGCCCGGTCCTGCCCGCCGGTACTGGCCTACGACGCCGAGCTTCTGGACGCCCAGCTCGGGGCGGCGACGCGCGCCTACCTCGACGCTGAGACCGAGTTCGACGCGGAGAGGCGACGGATCGCGCTTCCCCGGCTGATCCGCCTCTACCGCGCTGACTTCGGCGACCGTGCCGAGCGGCTCGCCTTCGCCGCCCGCCACCTCTCGGAGCCGCCGAGCTGGCTCGAGGACGACCGCAGGCGGGTCCGGGTCCGCTATGGGCGATTCGACTGGACCGTCGCTCCGCCCGCTCCATGAGGCGGAAGAGACGACCCGGTGGGATGCGGGACCAAGACGCATGGATAGCCCCCTGACTGACTGGTCGCGAGCCGCGAGGTTCTACGACCGGCAGCTCTTCCTGGAGCGCCCGGCGCTGCGGGCGATGCTGGAGCTGGTGGCGATCTCGCCGTCCGATCGCCTGCTCGACGTGGGGACCGGCACGGGCGGGGTCCTGCGGCAGCTGCCGGGGTGCCCGGCACGACCGTCTCGCGCGATCGGGGTCGACAGCTCGGAGCCGATGATCGCCCGTGCGCGGGCGGCGCTGCCCCCAGCGATCGAACTGGTGACCGCCGACGCCAGCGATCTTCCGTTTCCCGACGAAGGCTTCGAGGTGGTCACCTGCGCCTATGTCCTGCACCTGCTCGACCCGGGCTCGCGCGCTTCGGCGCTGGGAGAGCTTTTCCGCGTGCTCGTGCCCGGCGGGCGCCTGGGCGTCGTCACCGTCGCACCCCCGGCCACGAGGCTCTCGCGCTTTGCGAGCCGACCCCTGAGGGCAATGGCCGCCCGCTCGACCGGTGTCCTCGCGGGCCTGAGGCCGCTCGACCCCGCGGATCAGCTCAGCCTCGCGGGGTTCGCACTCGAGGCGGGTCGCCGGGTGGGCGGGGTCGGCTACCCGTCGCTCTGCCTGCTCGCGAAGAAGCGCCGTTGATCGCCCTGGTCCACCGGCTGAGCAGATGGGCTTGATGTCTGCGGTCGTGGCAGCGGACGTGGACTAGGATCGCCCCGATGGACTGGACCTTCGACGGCGCCTGGCCTCACGAGGCCCGCTGGTTCGACTCGGAGGATGGCCGTATGCACTACGTCGACGAGGGGCCTCGCGACGGCGCGCCCGTGGTCATGGTCCACGGCAATCCCACCTGGTCCTTCCTCTATCGACGCTTCATCCCGCCCTTGGTCGAAGCGGGGTATCGCGCGATCGCCATCGACCATCTCGGCTTCGGCCGCTCCGACAAGCCGGACCGCCCCGAGCTGTACACGATCGA
>JBKJZF010000026.1:0-3895 GCA_046715315.1 Solirubrobacterales bacterium
CGGCGGCCCCTTGCGCGCCACACGCAAGTTCGTCGCCTTCCTCGACGGGCTGCCGGGCTAGCCCCGAGCCCGCTGTCAGGCCGGCGCCGCTCCATAAACTCACCGGCGTGGAGCGCTACGAGCCGCACGAGATCGAGCGCCGCTGGCAGGCGGTCTGGGAGTCCGAGCGCACCTGGGAGGTGCCCAATCCAGGCGAGCCCGGGTTCGACGACTCGAAGCCGAAGGCCTACGTCCTCGAGATGCTGCCCTACCCCTCGGGCGAGCCCCATGTGGGACATCTCAAGTGCTACGCGGTCGGCGACGCGATCGCCCACTTCCGGCGGCGTCACGGCTTCCAGGTCATCCACCCGATGGGCTACGACGCCTTCGGCCTGCCGGCCGAGAACAACGCGATCAAGACCGGCGAGCACCCGCGCGTGGCCACCCAGGCCTCGATCGAGGAGTTCCGCCGCCAGTTCCGCTCCTGGGGCGTCTCGCTGGACTGGTCGCGCGAGCTCGCCACCTGCGATCCCGGCTACTACCGCTGGACCCAGTGGCTCTTCCTGCGCTTCTTCGAGGGCGACCTCGCCTACCGCGCCGACGCTCCGGTGCAGTGGTGCCCGGTGGACCAGACTGTGCTCGCCAACGAGCAGGTGATCGACGGCCACTGCGAGCGCTGCGGGGCGCTGGTCGAGTCGCGGCGGCTGGAGCAATGGTTCTTCCGCATCACCTCCTACGCCGACCGGCTGCTGTCGGGGTTCGAGCTGCTCGAGTCCTGGCCCGAGCACGTGGTGACGATGCAGCGCAACTGGATCGGCCGCTCCGAGGGGGCCGAGGTGACCTTCCGCTGCGAGGAGCTGGATCTCGACTTCCCGGTGTTCACCACCCGGCCCGACACGCTCTTCGGCGCCACCTTCTTCGTGCTCGCCCCCGAGCACCCCGAGATCGAGCGGATTGCAGCGGGCACGGGGCTCGAGCAGGAGGTCCGCGACTACGTCGACGCGGCCGCTCGCGCCTCGACCGAGGATCGCGCCGCCGAGGAGGGGCCGAAGACCGGCGTACGGCTCGGCCGCACGGTCACCAACCCCGTCAACGGCGAGCAGATCCCGATGTTCGTCGCCGACTACGTGCTGATGGACTACGGCACCGGCGCGCTGATGGCGGTCCCCGCACACGACCAGCGCGACCACGACTTCGCCCAGGCCTTCGGCATCGACATCCGGGAGGTGGTCGAGGGGGGGGAGGACGTTCAGGCCGAGGCCTACGCTGGCGACGGCCCGATGACGAACAGCGACCGCTTCGACGGCCTCGACAGCCGCGCGGCCTACACGGCGATCATCGAATGGCTGGAGAGCGACGGCAAGGGGCGGGCCGCGGTCAACTTCCGGCTGCGCGACTGGCTGCTCTCTCGCCAGCGCTACTGGGGTTGCCCGATCCCGATCGTCTACTGCGAGCAGTGCGGAACCGTCGCGGTCCCCGACGACCAGCTGCCGGTGGAGCTGCCCGACGTCGACGACTTCGCGCCCAAGGGCAAGAGCCCGCTGGCGGCCGTCTCCGGCTGGGTCAACACCGAGTGTCCCCGCTGCGGCGGCCCGTCCCGCCGAGAGACCTACACGATGGACACCTTCGTCGACTCCTCCTGGTACTACCTGCGCTACCTCGACGCGCACAACGACCAGGCGCCCTGGGGGCGCGAGGCGGTCGACCACTGGATGCCCGTCGACCAATACATCGGCGGCGTCGAGCACGCGATCCTGCACCTCCTCTACTCGCGCTTCTTCTGCAAGGCGCTGACCGACATGGGCCACCTCGACGTGCAGGAGCCGTTCATCAACCTCTTCGCCCAGGGGATGATCACCCGCGCGGGCGCGAAGATGTCGAAGTCGAAGGGCAACACCGTCAGCCCGGCCGACTACGTCGCCCGTTACGGCGCCGACGCGACCCGCACCTACATCTGCTTCATGGGCCCGCCCGAGCGCGGCGGCGACTGGACCGACGAGGGGGTCGAGGGGACCTTCCGCTTCCTCGCCCGTCTCTGGCGGCTGAAGGAGGAGGTCGCCGCGAAGGCCGAAGCCGGCGCGGACATGCCCGACCCGGCGGCCGTGAGCGGTGACGCCAGGGCGCTGCTGGCCAAGGCCCATTGGGCGATCGACAAGGCCACCCGCGACTTCCAGCGCGGCTTCCAGTTCCACACCGCGATCTCCGCCGTGATGGAGCTCGTGAACGAGGCCTACGCCGTCAAGGACGGCCTCTACGGAGCCCCCGAGGGCGACGCCGTGATGCGCTTCGCCACCGCCACCGCGGCCTCGCTGATCTTCCCCTTCGCCCCGCACCTCGGCTCCGAGGTGCACGAGGCGATCGAGGGCGACCGCGTCTGGGAGCGACCGTGGCCCGAGCCTGACCCGGCGCTGCTGGAGTCGGACACCTTCGCCCTGGTCGTCCAGGTCAACGGCAAGCGCCGCGACCAGATTCAGGTCGACGTCGGGGCATCCGAGGAGGAGCTGCTGCGGCTCGCCCGCGAGAGCGAGGGCGTGAGGCGCCACCTCGACGGCAAGGAGGTCGTCAAGGAGGTCGTCGTCCCCGGCAAGCTCGTCAACCTGGTGGTCCGCTGACACCCCTTCGGCAGGGAGGTCTGCTACAAAGCGCGGCGTGCTGGTCAGGCGATTCAGCGAGGCGGCCGTCGTCGACGTGCACCTCCTCAAGTCGCATCTGTTGATGGACGCCGGGGACCTCGGTTCGCGCAACTGCTCCGTGAACTGGCTCGAGGTGCCGCCCGGAGCCTCCGAGGAGCTGCGCTCGCACGAGGAGGCCGAGCAGGTCTACGTGGTCGTCCGGGGCACCGGCACGATGACCGCGACGGGCGACAGCCAGAGCCTCGCCGAGGGTGACCTGGTGCTGATCCCGCCGGCCACCGACCACGCCGTCTCCAACGACGGCGACGCGCCGATGGCGCTCGTCTCCGTGCAGTCGCCTCCCGTCTCGGCCGACGAGCTGTACAGCCGGCGCCTCGCCGCGCAGGCTGCCGGCTACGACGAAGACGACGACTTCGAGTAGTCACTAACTGCGCGCCACGCGTGCGCGCCGGGCCGCCAGGCTCCTGGCCCATGCCCGAGGTCAGTCGCTCCCAGCTGCTCGTCTACGGCGCCGTGGCGGTGACCGTCTTGCTGATCGGCGCCCGCTGGGTTCGCGGCGCCGACGAGCGCGCGACTCCGGCCGGCGGCATCTCCTTCGCGGCCGGAGGCGGCGCGGGCGGGCAATCGGCGGGCGCGGGCGGGGAGTTCGAGGTCTCGGCCGCCGGAGGTGAGGACGTGGTCGTCCACGTCGCCGGTGCGGTGCGCGACCCCGGGGTGTTCCGGTTGCCCGCCGGCTCGCGGGTGACGGATGCGGTCGAGCGCGCGGGCGGGATCAGCGGCTCCGCGGCGGCGGACGGCGTCAACCTGGCCGCGCGGGTGGCGGACGGCCAGCAGATCCTGATTCCCGTCAGGGTCTCCGGCCCGGCCGGCGCCGGCTCGGGCGCGAGCAGTGCCCTTCCCGGCGCCGCGACCGACGGCCCGATCAGCCTCGGCAGCGCCACGCTCGAGCAGCTGGACACGATCGAGGGCATCGGCCCGATCACGGCGCAGAACATCATCGCCTTCCGTGACGAGCACGACGGACTGGCCTCCGTCGAGCAGTTGGACGAGGTCAGCGGGATCGGCCCGACGACGATGGACGCCCTGCGGGACCGCCTCCAGCCCTGAGCGGCCGACCGCCGCGCGACGCCCACGCGACCCGGTTTGGGGCGCTCACGGGGCTGACCGCCGGCATCGGCTTGTCGCCGGCCGTCGCCGCGAACGCTCCCGGAGCCGAGGGCTGGGCGGCGCTCGCCGCGCTGGCGGCGGCGCTGGCGGCGCTGGGCCGGCGCCCGGTTTCGGCT
>JBKJZF010000027.1:0-10066 GCA_046715315.1 Solirubrobacterales bacterium
GCGCACGGCCGCGCTCGATCTCGGCCTGGGCCTGCTCGCCGCCTGGTTGCGCGACCTCGCCGCCGTCGCCGACGGGGCGCCGGAGCTGATCCTCGGCTGCGACCGCAGCGAGCAGCTCGACGCCGACGCCGACTCACTCGACGCCCGGCGGGCCCGGCGGGGCGCCGAGCTGGCGATGGAGACGCGGCGGCGCCTGCAGGTGAACGTCAACGAGGAGCTGGCCCTGGAGGCGCTGCTCTACCGGCTCGCATCCCTGCTTGCAGCCGCATAGCGCAGTGCGAAGATAGGTGGGATGCCGATCGGTCAGTCCCAACCGCGTGCCCGGCGGCCAGTCGGGGTCCGCCTCTACCTGGCCATCGCCTTCGCCGCCGTGGCGCTGATCACCGCCGGGCTCTCGGTGCTGCTGGTCAGCAACGCGACCGAGGACACGGCGAACGAGCGCGCGGTCGAGATCACCGTCGGGCGGACCGTGCGCCTGGCCGACCGCATCGGCGACCGCCCGCCCAAGGTCGCGCCCACGGTTCTCGCCGACATCACCGATCCCGGGTACGCGGCCTGGGTCTTCGACGACAACGGCAAGCTGGTGACTCCGGAGGTCGCGCGCGGCGTGCCGCTCGACGACGTCGCCGGGTACCCACGAGCGGTGCGGTTGGCGGAGCGCGGCACGCGGTCCGTGGACGAGCTGCCCAACGGGGTCACCAGCGTCACCACCCCGGTCTTCCGGGAGGGATCCCCGGCCGGCGCCGTGGTGGCCCGGGCCGAGCGCCCGCAGGAGCTCCAGGACGCGATCGAGGAGGTCGGCGGCAACCGGGTGACCGCGGCTCTGATCGCGGTCGGGGTGGCGATGCTGATCGGGTTCGTGATCGCCAGCGCGATCAGCTCGCGGGTCAAGCGCCTCGCCCAGAGCGCCAGGCGGATCACCGAGGGGCGCCTCGACGAGCCGCTGGAGGGCACCGGCGGCCGCGACGAGATCACGGAGCTGGGCGCCGCGCTGGAGACGATGCGCGGGGCGCTGCGCGAGACCTTCGGAGCGCTCTCGTCCGAGCGCGACCGCCTCTCGGCGATCTTCGACGCGCTCGACGACGCGGTCATGGTCGTCGGCCCGGAGGGAGAGGCGCGGTTCGCGAACACAGCGGCCGAGGAGATGATCGGCTCCGACCGCATTGTCTCGCGGACGCTGCTGCCCTGGCTGCGCCGCGCCGACGCGCACGGCGCCGCCGAGAACGACGCCCTGCGGATCGGCGACCGGGTCTACGCCCTCGGCGCGCGCAAGCTGCCGACCGAGGGCGCGGTCCTGGCGGTGGTCCGCGACCGCACCGAGGAGCTGCGGCGCGAGCTCGCCGAGCGCGAGTTCGTCTCCAACGCCGCGCACGAGCTGCGCAACCCGATCGCGGGCATCTCCGGCGCGATCGAGGTCCTGCGGGGCGGCGCCAAGGACGACCCCTCCGCGCGCGACCACTTCCTCGCCCGGTTGGCCTCGGACACCGAGCGCGTCAGCCGGCTGACCGAGTCGCTGCTGACCCTGGCGCGGATGGAGGCGGTGGGCGAGGGGGGCTCGGGAACGATCGACGTCGCCATCACCCTCGACGAGGCCGCCCAGGCCGTGACTGGAGGCGAGGGGGTGGAGCTGAAGCTCGAGGCGACGCCCGAGCTCGTCGCCCGAGGCGACTCGGTCCTGCTGCGCCAGGTGCTGATCGGGCTGCTCACCAACGCCTTCAAGAACACGCCCCCTCCCGGCGTCGTTACGCTTCGCGCGCGCCGGGGTGGCGATGAGGAGATTTTGATCGAGGTCAACGACACGGGCACCGGCATCGAGCCGGATGAGATCGACCGCGTGTTCGAGCGGTTTTACCGCGGCTCGGGCGCGCTCGAGCAGGAGGGCTTCGGCCTCGGCCTCTCGATCGCCAAGCGGATGGTCGACGTGATGGGCGGCGAGATCGGCCTGCGCTCCGAGGTCGGCGCGGGCAGCACCTTCTGGGTCCGGCTCCAGGCGGCCCAGCCGGCACCGACACCGGTGGCCTGACGATGTCGATCGGCAGGATCCTGGTGGCCGACGACGAGCCCTCCGTCCGCGACGCGGTCGGCTACGCGCTCGAGCAGGAGGGCTTCGAGGTGACCCTGGCGGTCGACGGTGACGACGCCGAGCGCAAGGCGGCCGCCGACGGGCCGGGCTACGACCTGCTGATCCTCGACATCATGATGCCGGGCCGCAGCGGCCTCGACGTCTGCCGGGAGGTCCGCGCCCGCAGCCCGGTCCCGATCATCCTCCTGACCGCGAAGGACGCCGAGGTCGACAAGGGCGTCGGGCTCGAGGTCGGCGCCGACGACTACGTGACCAAGCCGTTCTCGGTGCGCGAGGTGATCGGGCGCGTCCGCGCTCTGCTGCGCCGCCGCGAGCTCGACCGCTCGACCGCCCCGGGGGAGGGCAAGACGATCGAGGCCGGCCCGGTGCGCATCGATCTCGCCCGCCACCTCGTCAGCATCCGCGGCGAGCCCGTCAACCTCACCCGCTCCGAGTTCCAGGTGCTGCGGCTCCTTGCCGAGAGCCCCGGCCAGGTGTTCAGCCGGCTGGAGATCATGGAGGAGCTGTGGCAGTCGGAGTTCGAGGGCGACGTCCGCGCCTGTGACGTCCACATCTCCAACCTGCGCCAGAAGATCGAGCGCGACCCCCAGGAACCCGAGCTAGTGCTCACCGTGCGCGGCATCGGCTACCGCCTCGCTGAGTAGGCCTTAAATAGACTGGAACGGCGCCGACGTAGCTCAGCTGGTAGAGCACTTCATTCGTAATGAAGGGGTCGCCGGTTCGACTCCGGCCGTCGGCTCTGCATGGAGGAGGATTGATGGCGCGAGACAACGTTGACGTGATCCAGGGGGCCTGGGACGCGTTCGCCAAAGGCGACTACGACGCTGCGACCAGCATCGTCGCGCCCGAGGGCGAGATCACGGCTCCGGCGACGCTGCCCTGGGGCGGCACCTTCCTCGGACCGGAGGGCTTCCGCGAGTACGTGCGCGTCCTGCTCGAGCACTTCAAGGACTTCAAGGCCATCCCCGAGAAGGTGCTCGGGGCCGACGACGACCACGTCATCGTCACCGCCGCGATTAGCGGCCGCACCAAGGACGGCGCCACGATCGAAAACCGCTCGGTCTGGATCTACAAGCTGCGCGGCGGGCAGGTCGTCAGGGCCGAGTCCTACGCGGACACCGCGCAGGTGCTGAACGCGCTCGGCTCAGCGGCATCCTGACCGCGCTCTCCGTCGTCGTCGTCACCCACGGGCACCGCTCGACGGTCGGCCCGCTGCTGGATGCGCTCGGCGATCAGCTCAGCGACGGCGACGAGATCATCGTCGTCGACAACGCCTCGGCCGACGGCACCGCCGGGGCGGTTCGGTCGATGGCCCCGGGCGCGGTCGTGATCGAGACCGGGGCGAACCTCGGGTTCGCGGCCGCCTGCAACCGCGGCGCCGCTACGGCGACGGGCGAGCTGCTGTGCTTCCTCAACCCCGACGCGGTGCCCGCCGAGGGCTGGCGGGAGGCGATCGCGGCGCCGCTGGCCGAAGGGCGAGGCTGGGCGGCCTGGCAGGCGCTCGTGACCGCCGAGGGAGGCCGCGTGGTCAACACCCGCGGGGGTGTCGTCCACTTCACCGGCATCGCCTGGGCGGGCGGGGCCGGCGAGCCGGTCTCCTCGACGGCCGCCGACGCGGGCCAGCCGGGCTTCGTCTCCGGCGCCTGCCTGGCGCTGGGCCGCGACGCCTTCGCCCAGGCGGGCGGCTTCCCCGAGCACTACTTCCTCTACCACGAGGACGTCGACCTCTCGCTGCGGCTGCGCCTCGCCGGCGGTCGCCTCGGGGTCGAGCCGCGCGCCCGTGTCGATCACGACTACGAGTTCGTCAAGGGACCGGCGAAGTGGCGCTATCTGGAGCGCAACCGCTGGGCGACCCTGATCCGGACCTATCCGGGGCCCCTGCTCGCCGTGCTCGCCCCGGCGCTGATCGCGACAGAGTTGGCGCTGATCGTGGCCTCGATCGCCGGCGGCTGGTTCGGCCAGAAACTGCGGGCCTGGTCGGACCTGATCCGCTGGTTGCCGCGCCTGTGCCGCGAGCGGCGGACGATCCAGCGCCGGCGGACGATCCGCGCGCGCGACTTCGCCGAGGGGCTCGTCGCCGATCTCGGCTCGCCGTACCTCGGGGCGGCGGGGCGCTCGCGGCTACTGCGGGCCGGGCTCGCCGCCTACTGGGCTGGGGCCCGGCGGCTGCTCGGCCGGCCCCGGCCCGGCCGCGGTTGAAGAGCGCGCCGGATCGAGCCCGCGGCGTTCGTCGCCGGGCCCGGCGCCGTTTCGGTGCACGGCCCGCAGCTCGGCGTCCAGGCGTGCGACCTCCTGGGCGAGGATCTTGGTCTCCTCGGCGAGCCGCGAGGTCGCCACGGAGAAATGCAACAGCAGCAGGAAGGCGACGCCGAAGGCGGCGATGAAGAGCCCGTTCGCGGGGACCTCGATCCCGACGAGGTTGGTCGCCCAGGAGAGCAGGTCCGTCCAGATCGCGAGGACCAGCAGGGTCGCCGCCAGGATCATCCACAGAAGCGCGTAGCGCTCGATCAGCCGGCGCCGGCGGACCAGCTCGAGCACGACGAGGAACATCCCCAGGGTGACCGCGACGGCGGCGATCTGGATGCGGCCACCGATTCCCTCGGCGGCGAGCGCCAAAAAGGTCGCCAATGGCGAGGCCATCAGGCTCCTGCGGCGTCGCTGGACTCGGCCGCCCCAGCGACCGCCGCCGAGGGGGCGACGCCCTCGCCCTCGGGCCGGTCGGGCGGGTCGTCCATCGGCGTCGGCCGGCGGCGGAAGAGCCCGACGAACAGCGCCAGCAGCACCTTCGCCATGTAGTAGGCGCTGCGCGGGTAGTCGATCGAGCTGCGCCCGAAGCCGCGCGCGTTCATCCGCACCGGGACCTCGTGGATCCGCAGGCGGTGGACGTGGAGCATCAGGATCGCCTCGACCTCCGGGTAGTCGTGGGGGTAGTCGCGGGCGAAGAGCTCGATCCCCCGGCGGTTGGTCATGCGGAAGCCGGAAGTGGGGTCGGTGATCCGCTGACGGGTGATCGCCGTCAGCACGAGCGAGAAGATCAGGTTGCCGGCGCGCCGCCCGAGCGGGACCTTGTAGCCGGGGTCGTCGAGGAAGCGGCTGCCGTGGACCATGTCGGCCTCGTCGCCGGTCTTCAGCGCCGAGAGCAGGTCGGGGAGGTAGGAGGACTTGTGCTGGCCGTCGCCGTCGATCTGGACGGCGACGTCGTAGTCCTCGCGCAGCGCGTACTTGTAGCCGGACTGGACCGCCCCCCCGATCCCGAGGTTGAACGGGTGGCGGATCAGCACCGCGCCCTCGGCCTCGGCCTCGGCGGCGGTCGCGTCCACGGAGCCGTCATCGACCACGACGACGTCGAAATCGGGCGCCGCCCGCTTGATCTCGCGCACGACGCGACCGACCATGTCCGCCTCGTTGTAGGCGGGCACGATCGCGAGCTTGCGCAGGCCGTCGGTGCCGCTCATCGCCAGATCAGCCTACTGGCGCTTGCCGAGGATCTCCTCGCGCTCGGCCAGGCGATTGCGGCGTCGCACCTCGGCCTCGCGCTGGCGCCGTTGCTCCGCCTCGGACTCGACCTTGAGCGGCGGCACCGGCGCCGGTCTGCCGTCGTCGTCGAGCCCGACCATCGTCAGGTACGCGGTCGAGGCGTGGCGTTTGGCGCCCGAGCGGGGGTTCTCGGCCTCGACCCGGACGCCGACCTCCATCGAGGTGTGCCAGGCGGCGTTGACGGTGGCCGAGCAGGTCAGGAGGTCGCCGACGTTGACCGGCTCGATGAAGGTCATGCGATCCATTCCCGCGGTGACGACGCGGCGCCCGCAGTGGCGGATCGAGGCGACCCCGGCGGCCTCGTCGCAGAGCTTCATCACGATCCCGCCGTGGACGAAGCCGGCCGAGTTGGCGTCGCCGATCCCCATCCACCGGACCATCACCGAGACCGACTCGGCAGCGCGCTTGGGCTCCATTCGGCGATCGTATGCGCTGTGGCGCCCGCCGACACCCTCGAGGAGCTCTCGCAGCGGATCACGAGCTGCCGCCGCTGCGAGCGGCTGGTCAGGTGGCGCGAGGCGTCGCGGCTGGTGATCGTCGGCCTCGCCCCTGCCGCAGAGATGACGGACGCCGTGCTCGCCCGCGCCCGCGAGTTGGCGGGTCATACTTGACCGGCTTTGTTCCCGGTGAACGTCCCCAACGTGCTCACCCTGCTGCGGATCGTCGCGGTGCCGGTGATCGTGGTCGCGCTGCTCGACGAGACCCCTCACGGCGACACCCTGGCGGCGGCGGTGTTCACGCTGGCGGCCGTCACCGACGGGCTCGACGGCTACATCGCCCGGCGCCGGCGGCAGGTGACCACCTTCGGCAAGCTGATGGACCCGCTCGCGGACAAGCTGCTGATCGTCGCCGCCCTGATCGCGCTGGTCTCCCTGGACCGACTGGCGGCCTGGATCGCGATGGTGATCATCGCCCGCGAGCTGGCCGTCACCGGCCTGCGCTCGCTCGCCGCCGAGCAGGGCGTGGTGATCGCGGCGAGCTGGCTGGGCAAGCTGAAGACGGCGCTGCAGGTGGCGGCGGTCGTCGCCCTGATCGTCTGGGACCCGACCCCCGCCGGCGTCGACCTGCTCGTCTACCTGATGCTGGCGGTGACCGTGATCAGCGGAGCCGACTACTTCTTCGGGCTGCGCAGCCGCCTCGAGGCGCACCGCCGCGAGCAGGCTCGCTCGCCCGCGGCCCCACATCCGGGCTAGTCGCCCAGGCAGGGCTCCTCGAGCCACTCGCGCTTGGTGAAGTGGCGGCGGGAATGCTCGCCGGAGCGCAGCTCGGCGAGGATCTCGGCGAGGTCGCCCGACCGCTCGGCGACGACCGAGTGGCGGTGGATCGTCTCCAGGTTCTCCTGGCGCGCGAGCACGAAGCTGCCCCCGTTGAGCTCCGGGTAGCGCTCGGCGACCCGGCGGATCATCTCGCGCACGCAGTCCTCGACGAACCGTGGCTGCATGTGGGCCTTCTCGACCACCGCCGCCTCGTCGGAGCGCTTCATCAGCTCGTAGATCTCGGAGCTCATCGACTGCTCGACGATGTGCAGCAGGTCGCGCGCGTCGATCTCGACCTCGGCGCCCTCGGGGCGGCCGATGTGCAGCGAGCCGATCCCGCGCTGGTTGTGGGTGGCGACCGGGACGCTCTTGAACACCCGCTCGATCTCGTCGTCGGTGAAGCCGTCGGCGACCAGGCGCTCGCGGGCGCGGTCGGTGAGCAGGCCCTGGGCGCAGGGGCAGGCGGTCATCCCATGGGCCTCGACGCCCGTCAGGGTGCGGGTCCCGCGCTCGGATGAGACCGCGGTGCCGAACAGCGTGTAGATCTCCTGGGTGGGGATCTTCGAGGCCGGCGCCGGCACCGTCTCCGGGTAGCGGGCCGCGATCGTGACCTCGGCGCGCAGGCCCTGCTGACGCTCGCGGACGCGCTCGGCGATATGGGCCGCGAGCTGCTCGGCGCGCAGCGTCTCGCCGAGGACGACGCCGTCGATCGCCTCGTTGACGACCTCCTCGAAGCGCGACATGTGAACCCCGGCCTGATGGGGGTGGAGGTCGATGAAGCACTCGAGCTCGGCGAAGTAGAGCGAGCCGGTGCTCGTCGCCGAGGCGCGACCGGTCGAGGGGCCGCCGTCCACGCGGATCACCTTCTCGACCCCGCGCACGCCGACGCGCGTGAGGCTGACCTCCGTCGCCGGACGCGAAGCCTGCACATCGCTCGCGGGGGAGAGCACTGAGCCCTGGTCGCTCATCGCCAGGTCAGAGTAGCGGCACCGCGCCGCCGGCCCCGCATGACGACTGCCACAAACTGGTCGCCCCGGGCTTATACTTCGCGCCGCTCTTCGGCCGGTGGGAGGACCGTGTTGGCAGAGAGGGGAGAGGTTCTGCTGGGGAACGGGGATGGGCCTCAGCCCGCAGACGGTGAGACCGTCAATCTGGAGGAGGCCAAGCAGCCTGCTATGGATTCCGACGAGCTGGGTGGGCTGCTCTCGCAGGGGTGCGAGCAGGGCTACCTCACCTTCGAGCAGATCGCCTCGACGCTGGAGGAGGTCGAGGTCAACAAGGAGCAGGTGCGGGGCCTGCACGCCGATCTGATCGATCACGGGGTCGACGTGATCGGAGAGGACGGCCTCACCGCCTACAAGGAGGCCAAGGGCGAAGCGCAGCCGGGCCAGCAGCGCAAGCCCGAGCTCGACCTCACGGTCGAGCCGAGCCTCGACTCGCTGCGCCTCTATCTGCGCTCTATCGGCCGGGTGGACCTGCTCACCGCGAACCAGGAGATCGACCTGGCGAAGCGGATCGAGCGCGGCGACATGCAGGCCAAGCGCCACATGGTCGAGGCCAACCTGCGGCTGGTCGTCTCGATCGCCAAGGGGTATCTGGGCCGCGGCCTCGGCTTCCTCGATCTGATCCAGGAGGGCTCGCTGGGCCTGATCCGCGCCGTCGAGAAGTTCGATTACCGGCGCGGCTTCAAGTTCTCGACCTACGCCACCTGGTGGATTCGCCAGGCGGTGACCCGCGCGATCGCCGACAAGGCGCGGACGATCCGGATCCCAGTGCACATGGTCGAGAAGGTGAAGCGCGTCACCCACGTCGAGCGCCAGCTGGTGCAGCGGCTCGGCCGCGAGCCCGAGGCGGCCGAGATCGCCGCCGACCTGAAGATCACCGTCCGCGAGGTGCGAGACATCCTCCGGGTGGCGCAGATGCCGGTCTCGCTGGAGAAGCCGATCGGGGACGAGGAGGAGTCCGAGCTGGGCGACTTCGTCGCCGACGACGCCGTCGAGGAGCCTTTCGAGGCGGCGACCGAGAACCTCCAGCGCGAGGACATCCAGAAGGCCCTCGACGCCCTGCCCGAGCGCGAGCGCCAGGTGATCGAGCTGCGATACGGGCTGCGCGGACACGAGCCGCTGACCCTCGAGGAGGTCGGGCGCGCCTTCGGCGTCACCCGCGAGCGGATTCGCCAGATCGAGAACAACACCCTGCGCAAGCTGAAGCAGCTTCCCGAGGCACAGCGCCTGCGCCAGCGGATCTAGCGCCGGCGTGCCGCCGAGGGCCGTTCTCTTGTCCGCGGGACGAGAGTCGTTGCGCCCAGACCTTATGCCGGAGAGGTGCAAGGTCCATCACGAGTTGTCTTCACAGAGCATGCCGCCGACAGGGCCGCTCGGTACGGCATCCCGTACGCGGAGGTCAGCGACGCGATCCTCGGCCGGCATGGGCGGCGGAGGCGGAACCCGGGATCGGGGGAGTGGCAGCTTCGCCGTGGACGCCTCCTCGTCGTCTACGACTGGCCGGATCGAGGCGACGTGACCACCGCCCGAGTCGTCACCCTTTGGGTCGAGGAGTAGCCTGAATTCGATGGACGGCCACTACGACCGAAGCGCGGATATCGCATGGGTGCGCCTTGAGGGGTGGGACAAGGATCGGGTGCGAGTCGAGCGCACCGACAACGGGCTGATCGAGCGCGATCGAAGCAGCGGACGGGTTCTCGGACTGGAGTTCTGGAACGCCAGCGAGCGACTGCCGCGGGAGCTCCTCGACGCGCTGCCGAGTCCCCCGACCCGGAACATCGCCGTGGAGCGCCAGCACGCCTGACTCACCGTGGCGACCGGGGCTTGCGTACGCCCCGAAGCAAGCGAGCGCTGGATGGGGCTACCCGGACTCGAACGACCTTCCCGAGGCACAGCGCCTGCGCCAGCGGATCTAGCGCCGGCCGAGCCAGCTTTTCGCGCTTGTGCCGCCCAGAGCGGCAAGATCGACGAAAAGTCGGGGGCGGCGGATGGGGGAGGTTGGAATCGAACCCACTCAGGCGTAGCCACCGGATTTACAGTCCGGCCCGGCTCTCCAGCTCCGGCGCTCCCCCGTAGTCGACGATTCTAGGGGCGGGATTCCGCCGCCGACGGCCGGCTGACCAGCCGCGACAGCACCACCTGCGAGCTGGTGCGGACGACGAGGCCGTTGCGCTGCAGGTCGATGA
>JBKJZF010000028.1:0-6777 GCA_046715315.1 Solirubrobacterales bacterium
CAACCTCACCCGCGAGCAGGTCGAGGCCTGCGTGACGGCGCTCGCCGGCGCCCACCGGGTCATGATCGTCGGGCTCGACCAGCTCGCCTTCTTCGCCTCCTACCTGCGGCACCTGCTGGCCCTGCTCGATATCCGCGCCGAGGTGATCTCGAGCCCGCGCCAGGAGTCGATCACCCGCCTCTCGCGCGTCGACGAGGACAGCCTCGTGATCGCGTTCTCCGCCGGCCGCGCGCACCCAATCGTCGTCCGCGCGATGAAGCTCGCCAAGCACCGCCGCGCGAGCACCCTCGCGATCACCGACGCGACTCTCTCGGAGATCGGCCAGCACTCCGATCTGACGCTCTACTACTCGTCGAACGGCCCCTCGTTCACGCCATCGAACACGTCGCTGCTGCGATCGTGCAGGCGCTGGCGCACGGGGTCTACGCCCGCGACAAGGGCGCCTTCAAGGACCGCATCCGCATCCTCAAGCTGAAGTAGCCGCCGGCTCCTCCGCTCTCGTATCCTTGGGCGGGTGAGCGAACGAGCCACATTCAGGGTCAAGCGGGGCCTAGCCGAGATGCTCAAGGGCGGCGTGATCATGGATGTGGTCACTGCCGACCAGGCCCGGATCGCCGAGGATGCCGGCGCCGTCGCCGTGATGGCGCTCGAGCGCGTCCCCGCCGACATCCGCCGCGACGGCGGCGTCGCCCGGATGAGCGACCCCTCGATGATCAAGGCGATTCAGGAGGCGGTCAGCATTCCGGTGATGGCCAAGGCCCGGATCGGCCATTTCGCCGAGGCGCAGGTGCTGCAGTCGCTCGAGGTCGACTACATCGACGAGTCCGAGGTGCTGACGCCGGCCGACGAGGCCAACCACATCGACAAGCTCGCCTTCGAGGTGCCGTTCGTCTGCGGCGCCACCAACCTCGGCGAGGCACTGCGGCGGATCGCCGAGGGCGCGGCGATGATCCGCTCCAAGGGCGAGGCCGGGACCGGCAACATCGTCGAGGCGGTTCGCCACCTGCGCGACCTCGTCGGCGGGATCAAGCGCCTGCAGGCGCTTCCGGCCGAGGAGCTGCCGAGCGCCGCCAAGGAGCTGCAGGCGCCGCTCGAGGTGGTGCGCGAGGTCGCCGAGATCGGCTGGCTGCCGGTGCCGATGTTCTGCGCCGGCGGGATCGCCACGCCGGCCGACGCGGCGCTGACCATGCAGCTCGGCGCCGAGGGCAACTTCGTCGGCTCGGGGATCTTCAAGTCGTCCGATCCCGAGCGGCGCGCCCGCGCGATCGTCGAGGCCACCACCCACGCCGACGACCCCGAGCGGGTCGCCGCTGCCTCGATGGAGCTGGGAGAGCCGATGCGCGGTGACGACATCGCGCAGCTCGCCGCGGAGGGCGAGCTACTGCAACATCGCGGGGCCTGAGGTGGCCCCATCGGAGCTGCGTCCCGCGGACGCAGCTCAGCCCCGCCTTCGGATCGGCGTGCTCGCCAGCCAAGGCGACTTCGCCGCCCATGTCGACGTCCTGCGCTCGCTGGGCGCCGACGCGGCCGAGGTGCGCACCGCCGACCAGATCGAGTCGCTGGACGGGCTGGTGATCCCCGGCGGCGAGTCGACCACGATCACCAAGGCGATCGAGCGCGACGGCCTCGAGGGCGCGATCCGCGCCCACGTCGCGTCCGGGCGGCCGCTGCTGGGCACCTGCGCGGGGATGATCGTCTGCGATCGCGACCACCTCGGCCTGATCGACGCGATCGCGCGGCGCAACGCCTTCGGGCGCCAGATCGCCAGCTTCGAGGCGGACCTGGAGATCGGGGGGATCGGGCCCGAGCCGCTGCGCGCGATCTTCATCCGGGCGCCGTGGATCGAGTCCCACGGCCCCGGCGTCGAGGTGCTCGCCGCGCTCGACGGTCACCCGGTGGCGGTCCGCGAGGGCCCGGTCCTCGCCTGCTCCTTCCATCCGGAGCTGGCCGAGGATTCACGCGTTCACGCGCTGTTGATGGCGGTTGCGACCGCTCGAGCCGGGGAAAGAGCGGGGGAGATAGGGTCGGTAGATACGCCCAGATGAAGGAGACGAGGACTTGAGAGACCCCAGGATCACGAATTTGGCCCGGATCCTCGTCGGCTACTCGACGAAGGTCGGTCAGGGAGACACCTGTGTGATCGAGGGGCCGTCGTCGGCCGAGCCGCTGGTCGCCGCCGTCTACGAGGAGGTCCTCGCCGCGGGCGGGCACCCGATCGTGACGATGTCCTTCGAGGAGCAGGCCGTGACCTACTACGGCCGCGCCTCCGACGAGCAGCTCGAATGGATCTCGCCACCAGCGAAGTGGGCCGCCGAGGACTCCGACTGCCGGATCGCGATCGGCGCCGACACCAACACCCGCCAGCTCTCGCAGGTCGATCCCGAGCGCCAGACCAAGCGCCAGGCGGCGACCAGGGAGCTGATGGAGCTGACCATGCGCCGGGCGGCCGAGGGCACCTACCGCTGGGTCTACACGCTGTTCCCGACCAACGCCTACGCCTCCGACGCGGAGATGAGCCTGGGGCAGTTCTCCGACTTCTACTTCGGCGCCTGCCTGGCGACCGACGGCGACCCGCTCGGCGCCTGGAAGCGGGCCTCCGAGGAGTGCCATCGCCTGGCGGAGTGGATCGAGGGCAGCAAGGAGGTCCACATCACCGCCGAGGGAACCGACATCCGCCTCGGGGTCGAGGGCCGCCACTTCATCCCCTGCGACGGCGAGCACAACATGCCCGACGGAGAGTTCTTCACCGGCCCGGTCGAGGACTCGGTCGAGGGGGTCGTTTCGTTTCACCTGCCCGCCGTGATCGGCGGCCGCGAGGTCATCGGCGTCCGCTTCAAGTTCGAGGCGGGCAAGATCGTCGACGCCAGCGCCGAGCGCGGCGAGGAGTACCTGATCAACCTGATCGACACCGACGAGGGCTCGCGGCGGCTCGGCGAGCTCGGGATCGGCACCAACTACGGCATCGACCGCGGCACCAAGGACGTCCTGCTCGACGAGAAGATCGGCGGCACCGTCCACATGGCCGTCGGCGCCTCCTATCCGGAGTCCGGGGGCGTGAACGAGAGCGCCGTCCACACCGACCTCGTCTGCGACCTCCGCAAGGGCGGCCGGATCGAGGTCGACGGCGAGCTCTTCCAGGAAAACGGTCAGTTCCGGGTGTAGCCTGGTTTCAAGGGAAGCCATGGGGGGCTTCATGACTGACAAGCTGAGGGAACGTGCAGCGCTGGGCGCCTCGCTCGCGCTGGCCCTCTGGCTGCTCGCGGCGTCGCCCGCCGCCGCCGACACCTTCACGCCGACCCGCTTCGACGACCCGCCGCCGAACAAGTGCAGGCACGACGACTGCTCCCTGCGCGAGGCGATCAGGGTGGCCAACAACCACGACGGGCGCGACGAGGTGCTCCTCGGGAAGGGGACCTACGAGATCGAGATCCCGGTGACCGGCGGCGACCTCGGCATCTCGGCGGGAGACCTCAACGTCAACGATCCGACCCTGATCCAAGGCCAGGGCCCCAGCGAGACCAAGATCGACGGCAACGGCCTCGACAGGGTCTTCTCCTTCGTTACGTTCGGCGAGGCCGTGAGCGCCCGAGCGCTGACAGTGAGGGGAGGCGACGCCGGGGCTGTGCCTGAGCACACGAGTGAAGGCGGCGGGCTAATCGCCGTAGAGGGGAAGCTGACGCTCAGGGACGTCGTGATCAGGGGGAACGAGGCAGAGTTCGGGGGCGGCATCTCGTCGCGCTCGACGAAGCTGCTGATCAGGGACAGCACGATCACCCAGAACGCGGCCGGAGAGGGCGGCGGAGTTGATCTTCGGGCTTATTACTTCAGCCCGTCGACGACGGTCCGCTCCTCCACCATCTCCGGCAACTCCGCCGGCAAGGGAGGGGGCATCCTGGCGGACGGCTTCCACGCCGGCCCTGGCCCGCTTGAGCCCGTCCTCGACGTCATCAACTCGACCGTCGCCGGCAACATGGCGAGCGCCGAGGGCGGCGGGATCATGGCCGACAACGGGGCCACGGTCACCCTGGACAACGCGACCGTTGTCGACAACAAGGCCGACTCCGACAACGTCTCCGGCGGCGACGCCGGCGGCGTCTACCAGCACAGCGGTGCCGTCTTCAATCTCCGTGACTCCATCCTCGCCAGAAACGAGGTCGGAACCTCCGGCCAGGGTCCTCAGTGCGGTGGGACGATCAGCGGCGATCACGTCGGGGTCCAAGGGCAGGGCGGATCGGTGTGCACCTTCAACGTCAGCCCATACTTCAATTACGATCCCAACGATCTCAAGCTCGGCCCGCTCGCGGCCAATGGAGGGCCGACGAAGACGGTTAAGCTGCTCTCCGGCAATGGTGTGATCGGCTTTATCCTCGACTGCCCCGCGCGCGACCAACGCGGCGTCGAGCGGCCGGAAACCGGCTGCGACGGGGGTGCCTTCGAGCGCAAGAAGCCCTGATCGGGGCGCCCTGCGCCTAACATCAGGCCCATGTCCGGTCACTCCAAGTGGGCGTCGATCAAGCACCGCAAGGCGGCTACCGACGCCAAGCGCGGGCAGCTGTTCACCAAGCTCGCGAGGGCGATCGCGGTGGCCGCCCGCGAGGGCGGGGGGGACCCCGAGGCCAACTACACCCTGGCGGCGGCGATCGAGAAGGCCCGCAGCTACTCGATGCCCAAGGACAACATCCAGCGGGCGATCGACCGCGGCACCGGCGACGGCGACGGCGGCGATATCGAGCGCGTCGTCTACGAGGGCTACGGGCCCGCGGGCGTCGCGGTGCTGGTCGAAGCGCTGACCGACAACCGCAACCGCACCAGCGCCGAGGTGCGCAACGCCTTCGACAAGCACGGCGGCAGCCTCGGCGAGCCCGGCTCGGTCGCCTGGCAGTTCGAGCGCAAGGGGTCGGTCCTGATCGACGGCTCCCGCTACACGGAGGATGATCTGATTTCGGCGATCGATGCCGGGGCCGAGGACGTGATCGCCGACGGAGGGTCGCTGAAGGTGCTGAGCGAGCCCCAGAGCCTCGCCGCCGTCCGGGCCGCGCTCGCCGAGTCGGGAGTTGAGGTCGAGTCGGCCGAGCTGACGATGGAGCCGAAGACCACGGTCGACGTCACCTCCGGTTCCGACGCCCGCGCGGTGATGCGGCTGCTGGACTCCTTCGACGACCACGACGACGTCGACTCGGTCCACGCCAACTTCGACATTCCCGAGGCCCTGCTCGAAGGAGCCGAGGCGCTGTAGGGTCAGCGCATGCGCCTTCCCAGCGGCGCGCGCGCCGCGCTGTCGATCGCCTTCCTGCTCGCCGCGCTGGTCCCGGCCGGGGTCGCCCAGGCCGGCCAGGGCGAGGGCTTCTTCTACGACCGGGGGCCGAAGGCGATTCCCGACGGCCACGGTGCCGTCAGGCTGAAGCTGGAGTCCGAGCTGCCGAACGACATGGACCCCAGCCTTGACGACGTCAATCTCTCGCTCCGGGTAAGGCACCCCCAGACCCACGACTTGATCGTTCGCTTGAAACGTCCCAACTACATCGGCATGGCGGGCGAGTTCGCCGGTCCTCGCACCCTGACGCTGAGCGACCGCGACACGCACGGAAATAACCTGGGGAAAGGCGTCTGCCCAAACTCGCCGCCGATCGCCACGCCTCCCTTGTTCACGACCTTCGACGACGCGGCGAGCTCTGCGATCGGCGCCGGCACCGCCCCCTACAAGGGCGCCTTCGACCCGATCGAGCCGCTCACGGGCTTCAACCAGTACCACGCCGCACCGAGCACGGATCCCGCCTCGCCCGAGACCTGGACGCTGACGGTCAAGGACGTCAAGTCCGGGCACGCCGGTGACCTGCTCTGCGCGGTCCTCTACCTGCACCGGATCTGACAACCTCCCCGAAAGAGGCATCCGAGGCCGGTTCCAGAATCACTACCCATGATCGTGGTCATGGGCATAGACCCGGGCGTCGCGAAGACCGGCTTCGGCGTGGTCCGGGTGGCCGGCGGGCGCATGAGCGCCATCGACGGCGGCGTCATCGAGGCGCCGGCCGACGAGTCCCCCGGGGAGCGCCTGGCCCGGATCCACGGGTCGCTGACCGAGCTGATCGGCTGGCACGAGCCCGTCGCCGTCGCGATCGAGGACCTCTACTTCGGCAAGAACGTGCGCTCGGCGATGGGCGTCGGCCAGGCCCGGGGGGTGGCGATGCTCGCGGCCGCCCAGCGGCAGGTCCCCTGCTTCGACTACAACCCGCAGGCCGTGAAGATGGCCGTCTGCGGCAGCGGCGCCGCCGACAAGCAGCAGGTGCAGCACATGGTCGGAACCCTGCTCGGCCTGCCGCAAGCTCCCTCCTCGGACCATGCCTCCGACGCGCTCGCCGTCGCCATTTGCCACGCCAGCCACACGCGCCCCTCGCACGCCTCCGCGCCGATCGCCCGCGACGCCGTCGCGGCGCCGGGGGCCGTCAGCGGTGCCAGGGCGGCAACGTGATCGCCTCGGTTGCCGGCGAGGTGCTGGTGCGCCGGCCCGACCACGTCGTGATCGACGCCAACGGCGTCGGCTACCGGCTCGCCGTGGCGGCCGAGACGCTGAAGGCGGTGCCGGCGAGCGGCAAGCCCACGACCCTGCACGCGCACCTCGTCGCCCGCGACGACTCGCTCCAGCTCTACGGCTTCGCCAGCGAGGAGGAGCGCGACCTCTTCCTCAACCTCACCTCGGTCTCCGGGATCGGCCCCAAGGTGGCGATCGCGATCCTCTCCGGCGGTGCTCCGCGCGAGCTGCTGCGGGCGATCGCCGCG
>JBKJZF010000029.1:0-6274 GCA_046715315.1 Solirubrobacterales bacterium
GCCCACAGGAGCTGTGCCTCGGCGGCCTTGCCGATCGCCGCGTCGATCTGCTCGGCTCCGGCCACGGGGACGGTCGCGAGGATCTCCTCGGTCGCGGGGTTGACGACATCCAGCGGAGCGCCGGTCCCGGCGACGCACTCGCCATCGATGAGTAACTTGGTTTCGCTCTTCCATCGCGGCAAGCCGCGACGTTCGAGCGACGTCACGTTAGGTTCGCCATCACGTGTTTGACGTTCGTGTAGTCCTCGAGGGAATACATCGAGAGGTCCTTGCCGTAGCCGGACTGCTTGTAGCCGCCGTGGGGCATCTCCGAGACCAGCGGGATGTGGTCGTTGATCCAGACGCGGTTGCCAATTGGGTTCTCCTCCTATTGCTTTGCGAGGTATCTGACATCTAGACCCGTCTCAGTGGGCGCCGAGGACCTCCTCCGGCGGCACGTAGTCCATGCCGACGCCCTCGGCCACGGCCCGATGGGTCACCTTGCCCTCGGCGACGTTGATCCCCAGCTTCAGGCCGGGGTCGCGGCGCGAGGCCTCGACGATACCGTTGTCGGCGACCGAGAGGACGTAGGGCAGGGTGGCGTTGGTGAGCGCGTAGGTGGAGGTGATCGGCACCGCCCCGGGCATGTTGGCGACGCAGTAGTGGATGATCCCGTCGACCTCGTAGGTCGGATCGGAGTGCGTCGTCGGCTTCGAGGTCTCGAAGCAGCCGCCCTGGTCGATGGCGACATCGACCAACACGGCGTGCTTCTTCATCAGGCTGAGCTGGGGGCGGGTGATCACATGCGGGGCCTTGGCGCCGTGGACGAGCACGCCGCCGATGACCAGGTCGATGTCGGGCAGGCGCTCCTCCACCGAGAGGGTCGACGAGAAGACCGTCGAGGCACGGCCGCCGAAGGCGATGTCGAGCTCGCGGAGCTTGTCGATCGAGACGTCGTAGACGAACACGTCCGCCTCCATCCCGATCGCGATGAAGGCGGCGTTCATGCCGACCGCCCCGCCGCCGATGACCATCACGTTCGCCGGCGCCACACCGGGCACGCCGCCGAGGAGGATTCCGCGGCCGCCGAGCGGCTTCTCGAGCATGAAGGCTCCGGCCTGGGTCGCGATCTTGCCGGCGATCTCGCTCATCGGCGCCAGCAGCGGCAGGCGCCCCTGGCGATTCTCGACCGTCTCGTAGGCGACGCATACCGCTCCGGTCTCGCACAGGCCCTTGGTCAGCTCGGGCGCGGGCGCGAGATGCAGGTAGGTGAACAGGGTCTGGCCCTCGCGCAGCAGCGCGACCTCCTCCGGCTGGGGCTCCTTGACGCCGAGCACCATCTCGGCCTCGGCGAAGACCGACTCCGCATCGGCCGCTATCTGGGCCCCCTGAGCGCTGTAGCCGGCGTCGGAGATCGCGGAGCCCTCACCGGCGCCCTTCTGGATCACGACCTGGTGACCACGCTCGGACAGCGCCCGCACGCCGATCGGCGTCAGCGCAACCCGGTACTCGTCGTCCTTGATCTCCGCCGGGACGCCGACCTTCATGCTCCTACCACCTGGCTCTCCTTCACTTGGAACTCGGTGCCGTGCTGCTCGAGCTCGGCGAACATCTCCTCGGGGTCGATGCACGCCTCCGGCGGCAGCGCCCCACGGGCCTCGAGGGATCCCCGCGCGAGCAAGCGTACGGCTGCGGCCGCCGGCGCGGCAGTCGAGATGATCCCGCCGCCCAGCCCCCACTCGGGCAGCGGCTGGGTGACGGCGCGAACGCGCACCGCACGGTCGCCCGCGCTCGCGTCCACGATGTGGACCGAGACGGTCTCGGCCGAGGGCGGGACGACCTCGTGAGCGACGGCGTCCAGCTCCCCGTCTGAGGCCCCGATCAGCTCGCGCAGGCGCTCGAGCAGGGCCGGCGACAGCGACAGCCGGAAGCTGGCCTCGCGGCAATCGAAGCTGGGGCCGAAGGTGCGAAGCTCGGAGTGCAGCGTGTAGATCGTCTCGCCGGTGCCGATCGGGTCGCCGAAGGAGACCGTGCCGCCATCGGCGAGGGGCTCGATCTCCACCGGCTCGCCGTCGCGAAGGACAATTGGCGCCAGCGTCAGCTCGTCGATCAGGGTGCGCAGCGCGTACGGGATCGAGAAGCCCCCCGGGGGGTCGAGATCGCGGCCCGCCGCCGAAACGTGGGCGGCGTCCAGGGTGCCGCCGAGCAGGTCCGCGGCCGCCCTCGCCATCAGGTTCGTCTTGCCCGGGGCCGAGCCGATCCCGAGGATCGCCAGCAGCCCGGCTTGCTCGAAGGTGTCCGAGAGCTCGAGCTGGCGCCCGGTGATCCCGTAGAGCCCGCCGAGGTCGAGGTAGTGACAGCCCGCCTCGAGGCTGGCGCGCATCGCCTCCAGGTTGACCCGGTAGGAGGCCGAGTTGACGAGCGTCTGGCAGCCCGCCAGGGCGCCGGGCAGCGAGCCGGGCTCTGACCCGGTGGCGGTCGCGTCGACGCGCGTCGCCCGCGCCTTGCCGCCGCCGTGCAACTCGGCGACGGCGCCGGCCCTGGCGGCGTCGAGGTCGAGCAGCACCATCTCGGAGACCTCGTCCGAGGCGGCGAGGTCGCGCACGATCGCCGGTGCAATCGTCCCCCCGGCACCGAGCACCGCAACCTTCATCGCACCAGCTCCCTCGCTCGCAGCGCCAGCCACAGCTCGATCCGGTCGGTGGCGCGGCCGAGATCGCGGCCGGTTAGCTCCTCGACCTTGCGGATCCGGTAGCGGAGCGTGTGCCGGTGGCAGTAGAGCCTGCGCGCGGCCCGCTCCCAGTTGCCGTTGCTCTCGATGAAGGCCTCGAGCGAGCGCAGCAGCTCGGCGCCGTAGTCGCCCTCGGTCCCCTCGATCGGGTCCAGCAGGCCGTCGCTGTAGGCGCGCAGGGCGTCGTCGTCCTGAAGCGCGAGAAGCAGGGTGAAGGCGCCGAGATCGTCGTGCGAGGCGACGTCGGGAGCGTCTCCGTTGGCGAGCGAGGTCGCCTCGAGCGCGCAGCGGGCCTCGTGGAACGCTCGGCGCAGGGAGCCGACCGGGCAACGCCGGGAGGCGGCGGCCCGAACGGGGCCGTGCGCGCGCAGCAGCGACTCGCGCAGGCGGCCGGCGAGCTCGGTCGGCTCGGCCCCGTCCCCGCCGACGACGGCACACAGAAGCGGACGGCCGGAGGCTCCGGTGGTCGCGACCAGCGCGGGAGCCCCGATCTCCGCCATCCGCGCCTCCGCATCGGCCTCGGCGGCGTGGGGGTCGTCGAGCTCGAAGACCAGCATGGCGGCCTCCTCGCCGATGCCGAAGGGGCGCAGGCGGCCGAGCAGCTCCTCGGGATCGAGGCGACCGCTGAGAGCCTCCGCCAGGAGATCGCCCGCGAGCCTGCGCTCGGTCTCGCGAACGACCCGCTCGCGCATCAGCTCCAGCCCCACGACCATCGCCGCCTGGCGGGCCATCAGGCGCTCGAAGTCGCCGAGGTCACCGGGCTCCGAGATCACCACCAGCCAGGCGATCGGCGAGGCGTTGCGGCGGCCGGAGACCGGCACCGCCAGGGCACGCTCGGCGAGGTCGGTGGCCTCGGGGGCGAAGGCTGCGACCTGGCTCGAGCCGTCCCGGCCGGCGAGCTCGGCGGCGATCTGCCCGATCGCCTCGTCCGACGGCCCGCCGCCGGCCCCGTCACGAGCCAGCTCGCGTCCGCCGCCGTCGAGCACCAGGGCAGCGCCCCCGGCGGCGGCGGCGATCGAGCCCAGCACCTGCTCGAGCCCCCTGCCCTCGAGCACCAGCCGCTCGAGCCGTTCGTGGACCTGCCCGGCCCGCTGCAGGACGTCGTACTGCTCGTTGACGAGACGCCCGAAGGCGTGCTCGGTGATCGCGATGAAGGGCATCTCGTAGGGGACCTCGAACAGCGGCAGCTCCCGCCGCGCAGCCTCGTCGACGATCGCCTTCGGCAAGCGCTTGAAGCCGAAGCCCACGCCGACGCCCAGACCGGCGAGGCCGTTGGCGTCGAGCAGCTCGACGAAGCGCCGTTGCTTGGCGGCCGTGGTCAGCTGGATGCCCGTGGTCAGCAGCAGCTCGCCGCCCGACAGCCACTTGGTCGGGTCCTCGAGCTCGGAGATGTGGACCCAGCGGATGTCGCGGTCGGCGGCCTCGTCCCCGGCGGCGAGCGTCAGCCCGCACTCCTCGGCGAGGCTTCCGACCGTGAGCATCAGGAGAGTCGGCTGGCGGCTTCTGTGAGGACCGGGCGGAGCACGTTCTCGATCTCCTCGAAGTGCTCGGGGCCGCAGATCAGCGGCGGAGCCAGCTGGACGACGGGGTCGCCTCGGTCGTCCGCGCGGCAGATCAGGCCGCGGCGATAGAGCTCGCCCGAGAGGTACCCGCGCAACAGCTCCTCGGACTCCTGGTGGCTGAAGCCCTCCTTCGTCTCCTGGTCCTTGACCAGCTCGATCGCGTGGAAGTAGCCCGCACCGCGGACGTCACCGACGATCGGGATGTCGCGCAATCCCTCGAGCATCGCCCGCAGCTCGCCCTCGTGCTCGCGGACGTGGCCGCACAGATCCTCGCGCTCGAACACGTCGAGGTTGGCCATCGCCATCGCGGCGGCGACCGGGTGCCCGGCGAAGGTGAACCCGTGGGTGAACATCTCGGTGCCGTGCATGAACGGCTCGGCGACCCGCTCCGAGGCGATCAGAGCACCCATCGGCGCATAGGCCGACGTCAGGGCCTTGGCGATGGTGACCAGGTCCGGCTGGTAGCCGTAGCGCTCGCAGCCGAAGTAGTGGCCGAGGCGGCCCCAGGCGCAGATCACCTCGTCGGAGACGAGCAGGACGTTGTGGCGGTCGCAGATCTCGCGCACGCGCTGGAAGTAACCGTCCTGCGGCGGAATGCAGCCGCCGGCGTTCTGGAGCGGCTCAAGGATCACTGCGGCCACCGTCTCCGGGCCCTCGAAGAGGATCTTCTCCTCGATCTGGTCGGCGGCCCACAGCGGGTCCCGGCCCTCGGGCCAGTGGTAGCTGTTGGTGTTCGGCACGTGGTTGCCGCCCGGGACGAGCGGCTCGAAGTCGGTCCGCAGAGCGGGGATGCCCGTGACCGCCAGCGCCCCCAGCGTGGACCCGTGGTAGGCGATCTCACGGCTGATGAACTTGGTCTTTCGGGGGTTGCCGGTGCGCTGGTGATAGGCGCGCGAGAGCTTGATCGCCGACTCCACCGCCTCGGAGCCGCCGGAGGTGAAGAAGACCCGGTTGAGGTCGCCCGGGGCGAGCCCGGCGATGCGGGCGGCGAGCTCGATCGCCCGCGGATGAGCGTAGCTCCAAAGGGTGGTGAAGTCCAGCTCGGAGACCTGGCGGGCGGCGGCTTCGCCGATCTCCGTGCGGCCGTGGCCGGCGTTGGAGCAAAAGAGCCCCGAGAGGCCGTCGAGGAAGCGGGTGCCGTGCTCGTCGTAGACGTAGGGGCCCTCGCCGCGGACGATGATCGGGATCTCGGCGTCGGCGTACGCGCCCATCCGCGTGAAGTGCATCCAGAGGTGACGCTTGGCCAGCTCCTGAAGGCTGGGGGTGGTGGCCGGCTCGGCGGTCGCGGTGGTGGTTGCCATCTCTCGCTCCTCGTGCGTCGGGGTCGCGTCGATCATCGACGTTCCGTACAACGGTACCCGCCTGAAAGAGGTCTAACAACGCAGATTACGCCCAACATACCATCGGAGGCTTATACGATGCGACCAAGGGCGCTTCTTATACGATTCCGTGCAGGAGGAGGAGTGTGAGTTGAGCGGAGGAGGACGGTCGCAGGGCGCCACGGAGGGCGCTGCCGCGACCTCGGGGATGCCCGGCGTCCGCCTGGCGGGCGTGACGAAGAAGTTCGACGACCTGGTCGCCGTTCGCGGGATCAACCTCGACATCGCCGGCGGAGAGTTCTTCACGCTGCTCGGCCCCTCCGGCTGCGGCAAGACGACGACGCTGCGGATGGTCGCCGGCTTCGAGCAGCCGACCGACGGCACGATCCTGATCGAGGGCGAGGACGTCGCCGGGCTGCCGGCCCACCGCCGCCCCGCCAACACCGTCTTTCAGAGCTATGCGCTGTTCCCGCATCTGACCGTCGGCGAGAACGTCGCCTTCGGGCTGCAGCGGAGCAAGGTGCCGTCCGCCGAGACAAAACGACGCGTCTCCCAGGAGCTGGAGCGCGTCGGCCTCGCGCGGGAGGCCAACCGCCGGCCGAACCAGCTTTCGGGCGGCGAGCAGCAGCGTGTCGCGCTCGCGCGGGCGATCGTCAACCAGTCCAAGGTGCTACTGCTTGACG
>JBKJZF010000030.1:0-3027 GCA_046715315.1 Solirubrobacterales bacterium
GCTCTCTCCCGGCCCGGTCGCCGTGCCAAATCTCGGGATCAATGCGCCTAGACCAATGCCGAGCGGATGCGCGACGACGAATTGCGCACCGGTCCGCACGGCCGCCACGTGGGCCTGGATCGACGCGTCATTCGAGGTCACAAGCCGGTTGATCATGTCCTCAGGCAGATTGCCGATCACCGGGGCCGGCGTTGCAGTCGGCTGCGGTCCGCTACCCGGCTGTGGCCCACCCGTCGGCTGCGGTCCGCCCGTCGGCTGCGGTCCGCCACCAGGGTCGGAGGCGCCACCGCTGGTCAACCCGAGGATCTGGGCGCCGATCGGCGGCCGTACGTCTGCCAAGTCAAAGGACACGACCGGCCCGAAGTTCGGATAGACGAGGAATGCTGCCACGAGTGCAGCGACAGCGAACCCCGATGCTGCGGCCGCGCCCGGCCGTCTGAGAACCAAAACGAGCACGATGGATTCGACCGCAAGGCAGATCAGAGCGAGCCTCGTAACGCTGAGCGCGAGGCTGATCACAACCAGTGCGAACGCGATCCATGGCCACATAGCCCGCCGGGCACTCAGTGCGAACGTCATCGCGAGCGGGACGACAAGAAGGCCCGTGTAGGCAATGCCAAGAGGGCTGATGTATGTCGAAACCATCCTCCGCAGGCCCAGGCCCGACGTTGTGCTCTGGAAGAAGTTCTCGGGAAGCCCTCCCGGGCCCCTGAAAGCGTAGCCCTGGTACGCGTTGAACTCGAGAATGCCCCAATCGAGCCAGAACCGGCTGGGAACGAACCAGAGCTCGAGCAGCCCCAGCACGGCGACAGCGGCTGCCGCGCTCACGACGGCCGCCGCGAGCACGCGGCGATCAGGCGCCGTCAAGGGCGGCCACACGCGACCGAACAGATACAGCACCGGGATCAGCATCAACATTCTGAAGCTGAGGGCGCGCTGGACTAGGGACGGCGCCGGAGCCGGGAGGAGGCCGGTTGGCAAGAGCGCGTACACCACGAGGACCGATGCAAACGCCAACGCCGTGACATCCATCACACCGAGTGCGATCGGAAGCGAGCGCCAGTCCTCGAATTTGCGCCGGAGGAAGGGTGCACCACCGGACCGCCTGACATCGACAACCAGCCGAAGTGCAAGGAGGCCTACATACGCCTCCTTCCATACCTGGATCCCCTGAACGCCTACCGTGGGCGCGCCAGATTGGATCAGGGCCATGAGGACGGTGTTGTGGAATGCGAGGCCGATCATGAAGACCGGCAGAGCCATCGCCGGACGGCGCCAGACGATCCATCCCCCAGTTGCGACGGCGGCGGCCAGGACTGCCAGGAGGACAGTCCAGCCGACCAACATCAGTACAGGAGGGTACTGGAGAGTGAGGGTCCGCGCCGGGGATCAGGTGCGGGCACGCTAGCTCGTTCCGCCTGACGCCGCGCGAGCGAGCAGTCGTGCCATCGCCGCTGCGGCCCGATCCCACGTGTACCGGGAACTCATTTCTCGACCAGCTTCTATCAGCTTTGATCGAAGCTCCGAGTCGCCGACGACGCGTCGGACCTGGGCGGCGATCTCCCCGGCCGAGCCAACCTCGTGGTATAACGCAGCCTCGCCGAGGATCTCCGGCAACGAGGCCGATCGCGCCGCGACGACGGGAACCCCGCGCTTCATCGCTTCAAGCGGCGGGAAACCGAAGCCTTCGGTCCGGGACGGGAACACGAATACGGTGGCATGGTCGTACCAGGCCTCGAGTTCGCTCTGGCTTACCCGACCCACAACGTGCACGCGCCCGTCATGGGCGAGAGCCATCGCAGTGACCCGTTCGTGATCGCGCCCTGGCTGACCCACGATCGCCAAGTCGAGGTCAGTGTCAAGGAGTTCGCGCCATGCGTTGATCGCAGTAGGAACATCCTTGTGCGGATCCGTCGCGCCAACGTAGAGGGCATACGGTCGCGAAAGCGGCGCGCTCGAAGAGGTGGGGTGCGCCGCGTCAAGGCCCGGGTACACGACCTCGACGCGAGCGGGATCTGCGTCGAGGTAGTGGATGATCTCGTTCCGGCTGTGCTCCGAGAGCGTGGTTATCACGGCAGCGCGACGGACGGACCGCTTGAACTGGATGCGAGCGTACGTCGCATATGCCCGATCGTACGTCCCGGGCGCAGCCAGAAAGTTGACGTCATGAATGGAAACAACTTGCGGAAGCCTGGTTCCTCCAGACGTGAGGCTGACCGGCATCATGAGGACTTGACGTCGCGACCGACGCGCCCGTCGAGGAAGGTCCACGTCCAGCCAGTAGAAGTCGAGAAGCAGATTCAGAACCTTGCGGGCTGGTCCGCCGCGACGAGGCCGGTGATGTCCGGCCCAGGCCACAAGGTCGATGTCCGGAATCGACTGCAAGGCATGCAGTAGCCCGGTCGCAAACCGTGCTCCCCCGGCGGCTTGGTGCTGGAGGAACGACATGTCCATACCGACGGCGAGGAGCCCGTCGGACGCCCGGAACGTCGTCCCCTCGGACCGCGTCATTCGTCCACCTCCCGGTGATCGACGTCCACGTCGCTTCGCGGTCCACGACGGCAGCCGTGCGGCGCGCCTCGTCGGCGATGAGCGTCGAACGGTGGTCTAGGCCGTCGACGGTGAACCGGCGAATCAGCCTCGCGGGAAGCCTACAATCGAGTGGGACCGTGTCGAAGTCAGATGAATCTGTCAGTTCAGATGATAGTGATTCGTCGGTTCGCTGCTGGTAAACGCCAAGTGACCTCGCTATGCAGCTGCGCGATTTGCTCGATGCGCTGAACACGGTCGCCCGCCTCCGCAAGGCCGCGGAGCGCCGCGTCGTCGAGCGCTTGGCTGAGACGCAGTGACCGACCAGTACGAGGCGTACTTCGCCGAGCCGATCGCCAGAGACAGCACGCCCAGATGAAGGTCAGCAGGACGCGACTCTCCGGGCCGATCCTGATCGAGCCGCGGGTGTTCGGCGACGGGCGCGGATTCTTCTTCGAGTCCTTCCGACGCGACCCGTACCGTGCGGCGGGCATCGAC
>JBKJZF010000031.1:0-4224 GCA_046715315.1 Solirubrobacterales bacterium
CGAGCTCAAGCACTGAGCTGCGAGCCCTCGGGCTCGCGCAGCAGCACCCACAGCCCTGCCCGGGCTCAGAGCCCGTAGGAGCGGCCGATCACCTCGAGCATGATCTCGTCGGTGCCGGCGCCGATTCGGTTGAGGCGGACGTCGCGGTAGGCGCGCTCGATCTCGTACTCGCGCATGTAGCCGTAACCGCCCATGATCTGCACGCACTCGTCGGCGACCTCGCAGCACATGCGCGAGGTCTGCAGCTTCACCATCGAGATCTCCCGCACCGGGTACTCGCCGTTGGCGTAGCGCCACGCGGTGACGTAGTTGAACTGCTTCGAGGCCTCGATCTTGGTCGCCATCTCGGCGAACTTGTGGCGGATCGCCTGGAACTTGCCGATCGGGCGTCCGAACGCCTCGCGCTCCTTCGCGTAGGAGAGCGTCTTTTCGAACATCCTCTCGGCGCCGGCGACGCACCCCGCCGCGGCCACCATCCGCTCCGACTGCAGCTCCCAGGAGATGTGGTAGAAGCCCTTGCCCTCCTCGCCGAGCAGGTTGGAGGCCGGGACGCGGACCTCGTCGAAGGAAAGCTCGCCGGTGTCCGAGGCGTGCATGCCCATCTTCTCCAGCTTGCGCGAGACCTCGAAGCCGGGCACGTGGTCGCCGCTGTCGTCGCGCAGGTCGACGAGGAAGAGGCTGATCCCCTCGTGGCGGGCCTCCGGGTCGGTCTTCGCGACCAGCAGGATGAAGTCGGCGCGGGCGCCGTTGGTGATGAACGTCTTCGAGCCCGAGATCAGGTACTCGTCGCCGTCGCGCACGGCCTTGGTCCGGATCCCGGCGACGTCGGAGCCGGCGCCCGGCTCGGTGATCCCGAGGCAGCCGATCCTCTCGCCCTTGATCCCCGGCACCAGGTAGCGCTGCTTCTGGTCCTCGGTCCCCAGCAGGTGGATCGGAGGGAGAACCATGTCGCTCTGGACGGCGAAGCCCATGTTGGTCCCACCCGAGCCCGAGTAGCTCATGCACTCTGCGCGGACCAGCGAGTAGTAGTAGTCGCCGCCCTGGCCGCCGTATTCCTCCGGGAAGCAGAGGCCGAGGTAGCCGAGCTCGCCGGCGCGGCGCATCGCCTCGTCGGGCCAAAGCGTCTCCTCCCACTCGTTGCGGTGAGGGTGGAGCTCCTTCAGCACCCAGGCCTGCATCGACTCGCGCAGGTCCTCGTGCTCGTCGGTGAACAGCAGGTGCTTGCGCCCGCCCTCGTGTTCGGGCTTGATCACCTGGTTGCCGGTGGTTGCAGTCGCCGTGCCCAAGATCGCTCCTTCGTAGCCGTCCGCTGGTGCGAAGTGTAGAGTAGTACTTTCTACTTATGGCGTACGAGAAGATCAGCTACTCAGTCGACGACGGGGGCATCGCCACGCTCGCGCTCGACGATCCCGAGACCCGCAACGCGCTCTCCGACGAGCTCCTGCTGGAGATGCTCGACGCGCTGCGCGCCGCCCGCGACGACGACGCCGTGCGGGTGGTGGTCCTCACCTCGACCCACGAAAAGGTCTTCTCCGCCGGCGGCAACCTGGCGGGCTTCGGCTCCGACACGCCGACCTCGGCCAAGTGGGACGGCACCGGCCACTTCGTTGACGTCTTCGAGGCGATCGGCACCCTCGGCAAGCCGACGATCGTCGCCGCCAACGGCCACGTGCTCGCCGGCTCGCTGGGGATCGCGCTCGCCTGCGATCTGATCGTCGCCAAGGAGGGCGTCGGGTTCGGCACCCCCGAGATCAACGTCGGCCTGTTCCCGTTCATGATCATGGCGCTGATCTACCGCAACGTCGCGCGCAAGAAGGCGACGGAGATGATGCTGCTGGGCGAGCGGCTGACGACCGAGGAGGCGCGCGAGGCCGGGATCGTCAACCGGATCGTCGCGGCCGACGAGTTCGACGCCGCGGTCGCCGACTGGGCGACCAAGCTCGCCTCGAAGTCGCCGCTGGTGATGAAGCTCGGCAAGGACGCGATCTGGCGCCAGCTCGACATGCCGCTGATGGACGCGCTCGACTACCTGCGCGCGCAGCTGACGATCGAGCTCTCGACCGAGGACGCGGTCGAAGGCGTGACGGCCTTCTTCGAAAAGCGCGAGCCGAACTGGAAGGGGCGCTGATGGCCGAGGCTGAGACCAACCACGGCCTCCGGGCCCTCGTCGACGACCTGAAGGAGCGCCGTGAGAAGGCCAAGCTCGGCGGTGGCGAGGAGAAGATCGAGAAGCAGCATGCGGCCGGCAAGCTGACCGCGCGCGAGCGGATCGCGCTGCTGGTCGACGAGGGAACCTTCAACGAGATCGGGATCCACGCCGGGCCCCACTTCTCGCAGCGCTCGATGGACGGCAAGGAGGCGCCGGCCGACGGGGTCGTCACCGGCTGGGGCGACGTCGACGGGCGCCCCTGCGCGATCGCCGCCTACGACTTCACCGTGATGGCCGGCTCGATGGGGATGACCGGCGAGCTCAAGGTCGGGCGCCTGCGAGAGATGGCGTTGCAGAAGCGGATGCCGCTGATCTGGCTGCTGGACTCGGCCGGGGCCCGAATCCAGGAGGCGTCGGGGTCGCTGTTCGCGGGCTCGGGCCACCTCTTCCGCGAGGAGGTGACGATGTCGGGCGTGGTGCCGCTGGTGGCGGCGATGCTCGGCCCCTGCGCCGCCGGCACGGCCTACATCCCCGGCCTCTCGGACTTCGTGCCGATGGTCGTCGGCCAGGGCGCGATGGCGCTCGCGGGCCCGCACCTGACCAAGGCGGTGACCGGCGAGGACATCTCAATGGAGGACCTCGGCGGGGCCAGGGTCCACTGCCGCAAGTCGGGGGTGGGCGACCTCGAGGTCTCAGACGACGCCGCGTGTATCGAGGCGGTGAAGACCTACCTCTCCTACTTTCCCTCCAACTGCGAGCAGAAGCCGCCGCACAAGCCGACCGACGACCCCGACGACCGCACCTCGGAGGCGTTGCTCGACATCGTCCCCGAGTCCAACCGCCAGCCCTACGACATGTACGACGTGATCCGCGAGATCGCCGACGACGGGTCCTACTTCGATATCAAGCCCAGGTTCGCGAAGACGATCATCACCTGCCTGGCGCGCTTCGGCGGACAGCCGGTGGGGATCGTCGCCAGCCAGCCGAGGCAGCTCGGCGGCATCCTCGAGAACGACTCCGCCGACAAGGCCGCCCGCTTCGTCAACCTCTGCGACGCCTTCGAGATCCCGCTGGTCTTCCTCCAGGACGTGCCCGGGTTCATGGTCGGCTCCAAGACCGAGCACGCCGGGATCATCCGCCACGGGGCGAAGATGCTCTACGCGGTCTCGCGGGCGACGGTGCCGAAGATCACCGTGGTCATCCGCAAGGCATACGGCGCCGGCTATTACGTGATGAACGGCAAGGCCTATGAGCCCGACCTGATCGTCGCCTGGCCGTCGGCCGAGATCTCGGTGATGGGCGCCGAGGGCGCGGTCAACATCATCGGCCGCTCGGCGATCGAGGCCTCCGACGACCCCGACAAGACCCGCGCCGAGATGATCGAGAACGTGCGCAAGATCATCGACCCCTACATCGCCGCCCACAACGCGATGATCGACGACATCATCGACCCGCGCGAGACGCGTCCGACGATCATCCGCGGGCTGCGGATGGCGAAGGACAAGAAGGTCGACAGGCCCTGGCGAAAGCACGGAGTGATGCCGGTATGAGGAATAAGCACTCCGCCGACATCCTCCGCTTCGCGTCCGGTGTCGGCGGGTTCGGGCGCGTTACGGGGCGGCAGGTTGTAAGCGCTCTAACCGCGACTTCGTCGCTAGCCCGGGCGAGGTGAGCGTGTGAGTCGCTTCGAGGACGCGGTGATCATCACCTGCTCGATCTCGGGGGCGATCGCGAATCGGGACCAGTGCCCGGCGATCCCCTACACGCCCGCCGAGTACGCCGCTGAGGCACGCAGGGCGGTGGACGAGGGCGCCTCGCAGATCCACATCCACGCGCGGACGCCCGAGGGCGTGCCGTCCTACGAGATCGAGGACTTCCGGGCGATCACCGGGGCGATCCTCGACGAGGTCGGCGACGTGATCGTCAACTACTCGACGGGGGCGATCGGCGTCCCGCTGGAGACCCGCATCGCCTACCTGCGCGAGCTGCGGCCGGAGGTCGCGGCGCTCAACATGGGCTCGCTGAACTACGCCAAGTACTCGCCCCGGCGCAAGCAGTTCGTCTTCCAGACCGTC
>JBKJZF010000032.1:0-4351 GCA_046715315.1 Solirubrobacterales bacterium
AGGCGCCGGCGCCGCGGGCACCGAGTACGCCGACCGCGTGTGCCTCGTCGACCATCAACCTGGCCCCATAGCGGGCGCAGAGCTCGACGATCGCGGGCAGGTCGCAGAGGTCACCCTCCATCGAGAAGACGCCGTCGACGACGACCGGGACCACGGGCGTGTTGGCTTCGCTGCCGTCTGGAAGCCTGCCCGGCTCGACCACTCGGAGGCCTAGGTCACGCAGGCCTGAACGTAAATAGGCGGCGTTGTCGAGCAGCCGCGCCATCAGCTCGGGCCCGTCGGCGCGGATCACCCTGAGGGCGCCGAGCGCCGCTCCCACCGCTGCCGGCACGGCTGACGCGGTGAAGATGAACGGGCGCGAGGCGATCCGTAGGTACTCGATCACGTCCGCCGGGCCGGCGATGAAGCCCCCGCAGGAGGCGAGGCTCTTGGAGAAGGTGCCCATCCGCAGGTCGACGCGGTCCTCGAGCCCGAAGAGCTCGCTGGCGCCGGCCCCGCGGGCGCCGAGCACGCCGACCCCGTGCGCCTCGTGGACCATCAGGCGGGCGCCGAAGCGCCCGCAGAGCTCGACCACCGCCGGCAGGTCGCTGAGATCGCCCTCCATCGAGACGCCGCCGGCGACGACGACCAAGACGCCGCCGCCACCGCCGGCGGCGCGCTCGAGCATGCGTTCGAGCTTCGGCATCTGGTTATGGCGAAACGGGCGCAGCTTCGCCCCCGAGAGCTTGCAGCCGTCGAGGATCGAGGCGTGATCGGCGGAGTCGCAGATCACCGTGTCGCCCGGCCCGAGGATCGTGCCGATGCAACCGGCGTTCGCCTGGTGGCCGGTGGTGAACACGATCACGTCTTCGGTGCCCATCCATTCGGCCAGCTCGCGCTCGAGCTCCAGATGAAGCGGCGTCGTCCCGTTGAGCAGCCGCGATCCGGTCAGTCCGGTGCCGTAGTTCTCGAGCGCGTCGCGAGCGGCTTGCTTGACGCGCTCGTCGCCGGTGAGGCCGAGGTAGTTGTTGGAGCCGAGCATGATCGTCTCGCGCCCTTCCATCTCGACCACCGGCCCGGCCGAGGAGGTCATGATCCGGAAGTAGGGGAAGAGGTCCGCGTCCCTGGCGGCGGCGAGCTGTTCGGCGCGGTCGTGGCTTCGCGCCTTCTCGAACACATCGACGGGAGCTTTGGCTGTCTCGCTCATTGCGCGAAGTGTAGGTTGGGCCGGGTGACGGACGTGACCATTCGCCGCGTCTCGGGCAGGCGCGAGCGCGTCCGCTTCATCGAGGTGCCCTACCGCCTGCGCCGTGACGACCCGCAGTGGGTGCCGCCGCTTCGCTTCGAGCGCCGCACCTTCCTCGACCCGGAGAAGAACCCGTGGTTCGAGCATGCTGAGGCGCAGCTCTTCCTCGCCGAGCGTGACGGGGAGGTGGTCGGCAGAATCAGCGTTCAGATCGATTTTCGCTGGGATCAGTACCAGGGCGGAAGCGACGGCATGTTCGGCTTCTTCGACTCAGAGGACGACCCCGAGGTCGCCGCCGCGCTGGTCGACGTTGCCGGCGACTGGGTGCGCGAGCGCGGACGCGCTCGGCTGGTCGGGCCGATGGACTTCACGACCAACGACGAGTGCGGGCTCCTGATCGAGGGCTACGACGAGCCGTCGATGATCCTCGAGCCCTGGCATCCCCCTTACTACCGCACGCTGCTCGAGGGCCTGGGCCTGTCGAAGACGATGGACCTGCTGATGTGGGAGGCGTGGCTGGGGACGCTGACGCAGGGCAACCAGTTCCACGAGTTCATCGAGGCGGCGGCGAACAAGGCGCACGACGAGCACGGGGTCGTCGTCCGCCAGATGCGCAAGCGCGACCTCGAGGCCGAGATCGCCCGCTTCATGGAGGTCTACAACGAGGCCTGGGGGCGCAACTGGGGCTTCGTCCCGGTCACCGCCGACGAGGTCGCCTTCCAGGCCAAGAACCTGAAGCCGATCCTCTCCGAGGACTGGGCGATGATCGCCGAGCGCGAGGGCGAGGTCGTCGGTGCGGCCCTCACCCTGCCCGATATCGACCAGGTGCTGAAGCGGATGAACGGGCGCCTGCTCCCGTTCGGCTGGTGGCGCTTTCTCACCGGTCGCCGCAAGATCGACCGCCTGCGCGTGTTCGCACTCGGCGTCAAGCCCCAGTACCAGCACTTCGGGGTCGCGGCCGCGCTCTACGTGGCCCAGCGCGAGTCCGCCGCGAGGATGCCGCAGAAGGGCGGGCACATGGGCTGGATCCTGGAGTCGAACGAGCCGATGAACCGCGCCATGGAGGGCATGGGGGGGAAGGTCGTCCAGCGCTACCGCCTCTACGAGCGGGCGCTCGCCACGTCCGCCCTGGGCGACGGCGACTCCGGCGAGTCCGCAAAGAGCGAGCATCCGCCCGGATCAGCGCCGCGGCCCGTCGTTAGACTCGCGCCCGTGGGAGAGGACCTTCTGGAGGCACAGGCGATCGAGGAGCCGCTGGTCGGCGACACCGACGATGTCACGATCGACGAGGCTCGCCCGCTCCCCGCGCGCGCGCCGGCCGCAGAGGTGGACATCTGGCGCGGCGAGGTCCGCTCGGCCGCGATCGCCGCCGCCGGCGGCCTGGTGGCGGGAGCCGCCACGGTTGCAGCCGTGCGAGCGGTGCGCGGGACGAGCCAGTCCTCGCGCAGCGGCCTGCTTCGCCGCAACAAGGGCCGCGCGCCGAGCAAGGTCGTCGCCAGCCGCTCCTTCCTGGTCGACGTTCACGTCCTCGGCCGCTAGGACACTGACAGCCATGTCCGGTTCCCTCGAGGTGGAGGTGCATCCGCCGTGGCCGTATCGGCTCCTGCGCCGCTCCGGCGCCGACGGCACCACCCGCCAGCGCCAGGGCGTCCTTTCCCGCCTCCTGCACATCGACGAGACCCCCGTCGTCGTCCACGTCTGGCAACGGCGGTCTGGCGAGGTTGTCCTCCGCGCAGTGGGACCCGCCGGCCTCGAGGTCGCGATCGAGCGGATGCGGTTCGCGCTCGGCGTCGACGACGACTACGCAGAGTTCTTCAGGAGGTTCAAGCGCGACGCGGTGCTCGGCCCGGCGCTGCGGGCGCGGCCGTGGCTGCGGCCCCGGCGACGGCCCTGGCCCTGGGAGGCGCTCGCCTGGGCGATCACCGCGCAGCTGATCGAGGCTACGCGCGCGGCCGAGATCCAGCGGCGGATGGTGCGCCGCTGGGGGGCACGGGTGGCGCCGGCTGCCGGGACCTCGTGGACAGGCCCTGGGCCACTGCGAGATGTGCCCGAGGCCGGGCTGATCGCGGGGAGGGCCCCGGCGGAGCTGGCGGGGATGGGCCTCTCGCCCGCGCGGGCGGCGGCGTTGATCCGCTGCGCCGCCGAGGTCGCCACGGGACGGGTCGACCCGTCCGACCCTGCCGGCGACGCGAGGCTTCGGTCGATCCGGGAGATCGGCCCCTGGACGACGCAGTGCCTGGGGTTGAACGGGCGCGGCGACGCCGACTCGTTGCCGGCGGGCGACCTCGCCTACGTGAAGCTGGTCGGTCGCCTCGCCGGCCTCCGCCGCCGGGCGACGATCGCCGAGATCGACGAGTTCTTCGCGCCCTACGCGCCCTATCGCGGGCTCGCCGGCACCTTCGCCATCACCCACTACCACCTGGCCGTGGCGACCGGGCCCCCGCTGCGCCTCGCCGCCTAGCGCCAGGCACGGGCGACCACGCGCTCGCGGCGCTACATTACTTCACATACTGAAGTAACTACCTGGTCTGAAGTGAGGTTCCTGCGCATGCGCTTTCTGCTGATCCCCCTCGACGGCACCGTCCTCTTCCCGAACATGACCGCGGCCGTCGCCGCCGATGTCGGCGACGAGCAGCGCGTCCTCGTCGTGCCACGTGACGGCATGGCCTTCCACCCCGTGATGAGGATTGGCGAGGTCCTCGACCTCGCCCTCGAGCCCGCGGAGACGCCGGCCGAGCCGGTCCCGGCAAGCTAGCCGGCAGGTCGGGCGCCAAGGCCTCGTGTCGTGGCGGGTTTCTTCGGATATCCCGAAGGAACGCGCCATCGGACTGGGTTGCCGCTTCAGACTGCGATGAAGAAGGGCCCCCTCAGGTGACACGCTCAGTCGAGTCGATGACCGGCGCCCCCTTCGTCCACGACACCCTCGAACAAGAAGGCTGGGCGGTCGAGATCGCCGACGCCCAAAAGGTCCAGGGCCTCGCTCCCCTGGCCTGCAAGACCGCGCTCAAGCACCCTGGACCGCGCCGCTGCCCTTGGACGCGCTAGTAGGCGAGGGCCGGCGGTTCAGACGTCGCGATCTACTCGGAGTCGCGTTTTGGATGCTCGCGGTAACCGCGAGCATCCTCC
>JBKJZF010000033.1:0-4912 GCA_046715315.1 Solirubrobacterales bacterium
GTTCTCGGCCGGCAGGCCGAAGGCGTCGTAGCCCATCGGGTGGATGACCTGGAAGCCGTGACGCCGCCGGAAGTGGGCGATCGCGTCGCCGACCGCGTAGCACTTGAAATGTCCCACATGGGGCTCGCCCGAGGGGTAGGGCAGCATCTCGAGGACGTAGGCCTTCGGCTTCGAGTCGTCGAACCCGGGCTTGCCCGGGTTGGGCACCTCCCAGGTGCGCTCGGACTCCCAGACCGCCTGCCAGCGGCGCTCGATCTCGTGCGGGTCGTAGCGCTCCACGCCGGTGAGTTTATGGAGGGGCGCCGACCTGATGGCGGGCTCGGGGCTAGCCCGGCAGCCCGTCGAGGAAGTCGACGAACTTGCGTGTGTCGCGCAAGGGGCCGCCGTGCCCGAAGACGACGAGCTTGGGCTCGAGCGCGGCCAGTTTCTTCGCCGAGCGGCGGTTCATGTCGGGGTCGGGGGTGAGGAAGTCCTTCGGCAGGCGCAGGCCCGGGATGCCGGTGATCACGTCCATGTTGTTGAGCACGTCGCCGATGATCAGGACCCGGTCCGGCTCGCGCCAGTCGACGACGTGCCCCGCCGAGTGGCCGGGGGCCGAGATCACCTTGAAGCCGCCGACCTCGTCGCCCTCCTCGAGCACGCGGTCGACCTTGTGCGCGGGACCCGTGAACACCCGGGCGAAGAACTGCGCCATGAAGTTGTCGGGCTGGCGCTGGCCGATCAGCGACGGGTCCTCGGCGGGGGCGACGTCGCCCTCGGACACCCAGTACGGGATCCCGAGCGTCGTGCAGACCTCGTGGCTCGCGCCCTGATGGTCGGGGTGGGCGTGGGTGAGCGCGTGAGCGTTGACCTCGTGGCCGTCGAGGCTCTTGAAGATCGCCTTCCCCGAGCGCCTGGTGCCGGCGTCGATCAGCACGTCGCCGGCGAGGAAGGCGTTGATCCCGTTCGGAAACGGGAACGTGTTCATGTGCCAGACGTCGGGGGCGAGCTCCTTCACGGCGAGGAGCCTATCGGCGCGGCAGGGCAAATCCGGACGAGGGGCTTGCCGCGGCGGGTGATCAGGAGGGAGTCGCCCGCTGCGGCGCGCTGCATGTACCAGCCGAGGTGATCTCGGAACCGGTTGGCGCCAACCGGCGCATCCGCCGGCTTGGCGGAAGTGGAGACAGTGGGACGGCTCTCGAACCCTCCAAGAGCACCGGAGGGGCTGTCCACCGACAGGTAGGCGGCGTCTCCCGCCAATAGCGAGCGCGTAGCCGTCTGCCGGTTCGCCTCCGGGCAGCTTCACCGAGATGCAACTGAACCCCACCTCCTGCGCGAGTCGCGTCTACTGTTCGAGCAGATAGGCTCCGCCAGATGGCGGACGGCGAGCGGCCAATCGTCGAGGTAAGGGACCTCAGGGCAGATGAGATCCCGGCCGCCGTCGCGGTACTCGCGAGGGGCATGCGCGACAACCCGCTCCACGTCGCGGCGTTTGGCCCGGGTCCAGACCGGCGCCAGCGCCGGATCGAGCGAGTGTTCACGGCGCTCTTTCGAGTCTTCAAGGCGCAGACGCCCCTCTGCGCGCTGGAGGGCGAGGCGATCGTAGGTGTCACGGGCATCGCGCCGGCCGGAACCTGCCAGCCCACACCGCGTCAGCGGATCGGACTGCTCCCGGTCATGATCGCGATGGGGCCGAGCACGGCGTCGCGGGTCGGCAAGTGGATTAGTGCGTGGGCCGACCGCGATCCCGAGGAGCCACATTCCCACCTCGGCCCCCTGGCCGTCGACGCACACCTTCAGGGGCGGGGGATCGGCAGCCAGATCCTCGCCGAGTACTGCCGGCGACTCGACGAATCGGACACGATCGGCTACCTGGAGACCGACAAGTGGGCGAATGTCCGCCTTTACGAGCGACACGGCTTCGAGGTCGTCGGCGAGGGGCCCGTGATCGGGGTGCCGAACTGGTTCATGCACCGCGCGCCGCGGAGGGCGACCCTCTGACCGTGTCCATGCGACACGCATTCGAGAATCCCGGGCCGAAGCAACCAACCAGGCGATGGAGTTAGCGGGACAACTGTCGAACCCTCGATTCCATGTCGAGCTTCGGGCTGCCCTGGCGGCGCGGTAAGGCATCTGCTGCCAGCCTCCAGCCGCCTTGGCCTACTTCAGGAGACGGCGATCTCCTCGCGGTCGCGCGTGCGATCTGGATCGAGCTTCGTGCAGCGGCGGGCCGAAGGTGTTGCGCCGCACGAACGCAAGCGCTAGGCTCGCGCCATGGGCCTGCTTGGAGATTGGGCGAAGTCGAAGCGGATGAGTCAGCCGGTGCCCGGTACGGCCCAGGTCGTTTCGGCGAGCATGCCTCCCGACGACGCGACCTCGTCGAACTGCTTGATGAACCTCGTAGTCAGCGCCGAGGGGCTGGAGCCAACCCCGGTCGAGCACACCACGATGGCCTCGGTCAAACGCTGGCCGACTCCCGGCATGACCGTGCCTATCACGGTGGATCTGGCCGACCCGACGCGCCTCAAGATCCACTGGTCTGAGGTCCAGACCCACGGCCAGATGGCCAAGCAGCAGGCCGAGCAGATGGCCGAGATGATGAAGGGCGGCGCCGGGGCCACGGCCCAGGGAGCTGGAATGGACCTGGGCGCGGTTATTGCGCAGGCAACCGGAGCGGCGGGCGGGCAGGTGAAGTCCGCCGCGGACGACGTGGCCGGGCAGATCGAGAAGCTGAGCCAGTTGCACGGCTCTGGCGCGCTTTCGGACGAGGAGTTCGCGGACGCGAAGCGCAAGCTCCTCGAGGACCTCTGAGCGCAGCGCGAGTACGCCGCGCCGCTGATCGCCAAGGCGACCCGCGACCAGCAGGCCGCGCGTGCACTGGCCCAGGCCGAGGTCGGCGACAACTTAGCGGCGGCCCGGCCCGGATCGCAGACGCGCGAATTCAGGCAGGGAGGACTCCGTTACGGAGACCCGCCGCTGCCACGTCCGGAAGGAGTTGGGCGCGGATGATCTTCCCGTCTTCCAGACGGAAGGCGTAGGGCTCATCGCAGCACTCGAACCCTTCTTTGAACTGTTCGAGGATCTCAGGAAAACCGTCTGGACCATGGCAAGCCTACCTCCACTGGCGGAGAAGCGGCCCGCGCGAAGCAAGCAAGTATTAGTGGAGCTGACGGGACTTGAACCCGTGGCCTCCGGCGTGCCACGCCGGCGCTCTTCCAGCTGAGCTACAGCCCCAGATAGGTCGTAGTTAGACGCCCAGTTTAGCGCCGACCGCTGGCCGTTCAGCGCGGGTGCCAGACGTAGGTGAAGCCCTCGCATGCCCGCGATCAGCCCGACCGGTAGCAAGTAACAACGTTCGAGCTCTTGGCAGTAAGCCGCCACCGCGTCTACCTCGTCCGCGCCGTAGGTACTGCGCGCATAGCCGCCGGTTGTGCAACGGGAGCCGGAAAGCTTGACCACGACGACGTTCCCCCTTCGCGGCGCCCACTTGCACTGGACCCGCAGCAGCTGGCCTTGAATTGGGATCACCGGACGTCATGCAGGGACGTTCGCACCTGCCTGCTGACCGGACAAGGCCCGGCTGTGCCGAGAGTGTGCCGGGCTGGTGCCTACTCGCCGACGTCGAGGATGACGCGGTCCGCGCGCAGGTCGCGGACGCGGAACTCGAGGTCGCATCGCTGCTCTAGCTCGCGCAGCAGCTCGACCGGCTCGGTCAGCGCGATCTCCAGCGTCGCGCGGCCCTCGGAGAAGCGCTTGACGGAGATCTCGGAGGTGGCCGCGATCGACTTCGCCGCGTCCTCGAACCCGACCAGCTGGGAGAAGTCGGACAGCGGGCCGATCTCGACCTCGATCAGGCCGTCGAAGAGGTCGGCGGGGTCGCGCGCGGCGTGCCCGTTGGTGGAGGCGGGCGCGACCTCTTCATCCTCGTCGTCCTGCTCGCCGCCGATCCGCGAGATCGCCTCCGAGAGGCCCTCGAGCAGCCGCTCGCGCATGCCGCTCGGGCGCTTGCTGAGCTCGGCGATTCGCTCGCTCAGCTCGGCGGCGTCGTGGAGGGCGCGGAGCCGGATCCGCGTCGCCTGGCCGCGCGCGGTCCGCCGGACCTCCTCCAGCTCGTTCATCAGGGCGGTCAGCGTCGCCAGGTGGGCGTCTGTCTCCTCGCCGCGGCGAGCCAGCTCGGCGCGGAGATGACGAAGCTCGCTCTCGCGCTCGACCACCCGCTCGCTGAGGTTGGCCGCGACCCGCTCGAGGTCGTCGATCCGGTGCTCGCTGCCGGCGAGCTTGATGCCTCGAGCCTCGACCTCGGCGTCCTGCAGCTGCAGGCGTTCCTCGGCCTCGGCGAACGCCTCATCCACGTCGCGGCGCCTGTAGCCGAGCAGGGACCTCTTGAAGCGTTGCCGGGAGATATGAGGAAAGCTAGGTCCGGAACCGGACGGACCCAGGCGCGGCTGCGACGATTTGAAGGAATGGGCTATCCGGAGCGAGTGGAGACCGATTCGCTGCTGCTGCGCCGCTGGCGCTCCGACGACTCAGACGCGATGTGCGCGGTCTGGTCGGACCCCGACGTGTGGACCGCGCTCGGCGGCACCCCGGACGGCGATCCGTGCGAGGTCGCGAAGGCATCGCTGGGGCGACAGCTCTCACACTGGGACCGCCACGGCTTCGGCCTCTGGGCCGTGGTGCCGCACGGCGAGCCCCGGCCCGCCGGGTGGGCCGGCGCCTGGCTCCAGGACGTGGCCCCGGCGCTCGACGGCGAGATCGAGATCGGCTGGACCTTGCGGCGCCCCTTCTGGGGCCGCGGCCTGGCGACCGAGGCGGCGAACGCCGCCGTAGCGACCGCCTTCGAGCGCCTCTCCCCCGACCGGCTGATCAGCCTGATCGCCCCGGCCAACGAGCGCTCGGCGGCGGTGGCCGGCCGCCTCGGCATGCGCCAGGA
>JBKJZF010000034.1:0-3340 GCA_046715315.1 Solirubrobacterales bacterium
GAGGAGGAGGAGGAGGAGGAGGAACAGGACTCCGACTCAGACGACGAGTCCGACGACGACTCAGACGACGACTCCCGCGCCGACGGCCCGCGCGAGGGCGGCGGGCGTCGTCCGCGTCGGCGCCGCCGGCGTCGGCCCAGGCGCGCCGGGTCCGGCCTCGAGGGAAGCTTTGACCACGGCGACGCGGATGGCTTCGGGCTGTGGCTCGACCCGGCGGTCGCCGAGGACCCGGTCTACGTCGAGCACTGGAAGGGACATCGTCCCGTCGACGTCACGATCGAAGCCGACCGCATCGTCATCCGCCGCTCCGGCCAAGACTCCTAGAGCCGGCGCTCCTAGAGCCGGCGGCGAACCGCGCGGGCGCCGCGCATCATCGCCCTGCGACCGCGCCTGCCGACAGCGCGGCGGCGCCGCGCCTTCGGGCTGTCCGCGGCGCTACCGCCGGCCCAGGCGTCCGCCGGGATCTTCTTCAGGTGGCCGGCCAGGTCCTCGAGCGCCCGCAGGTCGGTCGCGTCGGCGCCGGCGCTGAGCAGCGACCGCATCGAGGCGTTGCGCACGGCCGGAGGCTCGTCGGCGAAGAGGAACTCGGCGATGCCACCGTCCCACTTGCTGCGCTCCATCACCTCGGCCCCGCCGAGCACCCCGACGGCACGCATCACCCGGACCAGCCGCGCGCCCTCGGTGCGCTCGGGGTCCTTGGCCTTCTCGCGGGCGGGTGGCAGCTCAGAGGCCGCGGGGGCGGCGAGCTCCTCCGGCGGCATCCGCGTGGTCACGGCCACCCGCAGGCGGGCCGTGTCGTCGGCCTCGAGGGCCTTGAGGCCGACGCGTGGCTTGAACCGGTGCGACTGGCCGCTGAACACGGCCCCGGCCATGCGCGAGAGCGCGGGCCAGTGCTGCTCGGGGATCACCCGCAGGCGCAACAGCAGCGCCAGATACGCGCCGAAGAGGATCGCCGCGACCAGCGCCTCGAGCACGGTGTTGTAGTTCGGGAGCAGGTGGTAGCCGACGCTGATCCCGACGGCGAGGGCCAGCGCCTTGCTCATCTCCGCGTAGGGGAAGTCCATCGGGCTCGGGCCGGTCTGGCAGCGCACGAAGAAGTAGATCACCGGGATCCCCAAGCCGACGAGCATCCCGATCGGCGCGGCGTAGATCCCGATCCCCGGCGCCAGCAGGACGGTGAGCCCGACGAAGATCAGCGCGGCGCCGATCGTGCCCCCGACGAAGGTGGCGCGGCTCTTGGTCGGCCACCCCGCCTGGCCGTTGATCGTCCGCCAGAGCGCGGGCATCACCAGCGCCGCGGCGGTGAACGGGATCAGCCCGGCCGCGGCTGCGTACTCCGGCGGAGCGATGTCGATCAGCACCCCGCCCCCGAGGACCATCATCAGCACCGAGGTGATGCTCAACAGCAGGAAGTAGGCAAGTAGCTGGCCGCTCGACGTCGAGCGGCCGTACTCGGAGCGCACGGCCTTGAACGCCGCGCTCTTTCGCATCGGCCGCATCGCCACCCTGAAGCCCTGCGGCAGGAAGGAGACGATGAAGCCGAGCTTGGCGGAGAGCGCGTAGACGCCGAGGTCGGCGTGATCGACGAAGCGCGAGAGCAGGTAGATGTCGGCGCTCTGCATCACCCACAGCGAGGTGACGATCGGGATCCGCCTGCCGGCCGACTTGACGATCAGCATCACCTCGGCGGGATCGAGGTTGGGCTCGTAGCTCCCGCGCAGGAAGAACGCTGCCAGCAGCGCCGAGACGAGCGTGCCCAGCGCGGTGCCGGCGATCGCCCCCACGAGCCCACCGCCCATGGCGAGCACGACGCAGAGCGCGATCAGCGCCAGCGCCGGCCGGGCGAGCTCGACGATCAGGAAGGCGGTCGGGCGGCGCTCGAACCAGAGCGAGATCGAGGCCACCTTGTAGAGGATGCCGGCCCCTCCGAGGACGCCCGCCCACATGATCAGGACGGGGTCGTGCTCGCCCCCCAGCAGCAGGTCGCCGATCTGGTAACGGAAGACGACGACCAGCGTCGTCGCGACCAGGCCGAGGACACCGGCCCAGAGCAGCCCCGCGCCGAGCGTGTGCTTGGGCGAGACCGAGGCGATCTCCTTGTCCTCGTCGTCCTCGTCGTCGTCATCGTCGTCGCCGCCGCCGAAGGTGCGCCGGATCGTCCCCGGCTTGTCCGCCAGGCTGAAGATCATCGTGACCAGCGCGCCGAGGAACAGCAGCAGGCTGTAGCGGCCGAGGTCGGAGGGGCCGAGCACCACCGCGACCACGGCGATGGTCGCCAGCTGCAGGACGTTGCCCCCGACCAGCGCCACGCCCTGGATCCCGGAGTAGCGGACGAGGCGGAATCCGAGCGCCGCGCCCGAGCCCTTCGGAGCTTCGGACTCCTTCTTCTTGGTCCCGGACCCGTCCTTGGTCCCGGACCCGTCCTCGGACGGGCTCATGCGTCCCAGATGGACCAGCCGCTGAAGTCGCGGCCGGTCAGCTCCTGCAGGCGCTCGGCATCCTCACGCAGCACCCGCAGGGCCTCGTCGTCGATCGCGGAGCGAACGTCCGGCCGCTCGATCGGGCGCCGCAGCGGCAGGCGCTCGTCGAGTGCGAACCAGAACTTCGGCGGCAGCACCCGGCCCCGGCGCGTCTTGCTGATGCGCTCGAGGCGCGTCGCCAGGCGCGACGCCCGGGTCTTGCGCGAGGTCGCGTGGCGCTCACGCTCGAAGCTGGGATGGGTGAACGTCGGGTCGACCCCGACGAACTCGAAGACCTGGCGCAGGGTGTCGGAGCGCTCCCGGCGGAAATCGCTCTGCTGCAGCACCAGGACCTGCTCGGCCCCATAAAAGCGCAGGAACTGCTGCAGCTGCATGTGGTACTGGCTGCGAAGGATGTAGGAGGTGTTGGGGTGCGCCAGCGTCGCCCGCAGGTCGCCCTTCTCGCGACGCTTGGCGTAGTTGTGGACCCAGTGCGAGGCGATCCGCAGCAGCGGGTCGCGGACGACGTAGATCAGGCGGGCGTCGGGGAGCAACGCGTGCATCCGCTCGGGCACGCCGAGGTGGTGCGGGTAGGCGGTGTAGTTGGGCGAGGACTCGCCGCGCACGCGGGCGCGGGGGTCGAAGTGGCGCTTGTACCAGTCGACCCCACGCGGCCAGTTTCGCTCCTCGATGAAGAAGTTGAGCTCCTTCGGCTTCGACATCGAGACCTCCGGGTGGAGGCCTAGGTGGTAATGGAGACCTGACGTGCCGCACTTCTGGGCGCCGATGATGATCAGGTTCGGCAACGCGCCGGCAGCGGTCGAGGCGCCGTTCTGCGGCACGGCGGCGGGAGCCGAGTCGGTCGTCTGAGGAGGCTTCAC
>JBKJZF010000035.1:0-3973 GCA_046715315.1 Solirubrobacterales bacterium
ATCGAGCGAGGCGCCGAGTCGCCCGGCCTCGACCGCCTGCGCCGGATGCTGCTGCTCTGCGGGGAGGAGTTGAGGCTGAGCACACGGCGGCCGGACGCGGCGGAGGGGCCGGCGGGCGAGGCCGGGCCAGAGATGTCGGTGGCCGAGCGCCTGCGCGAGTCGGCCTCCTGGAACCTGGTCGCGACGAAGCTGGAGATCGCCGGCGCGAAGGCTCGCGGCGGTGGCGCGGCCACCCGGGCCGGCCGATGAGCGAGGGCCCGGCGGAGCGCCCCCTCGACATCCGGCGCCTGTTCGAGGTGCTCGAGCGCCATCGCGTCGAGTACCTGGTGATCGGCGGCGTCGCGGTCCAGGTGCACGGCCACCGGCGGACCACGAAGGACCTCGATCTGATGCCCGGCCCTGGGCCCGAGAACGCCGCGCGTCTCGCCGCGGCGCTCGAGGAGCTGCGCGCCCGAGTCGCGGATCAGGATTCAGCCCGGGAGCTGTCGGCGGCCGATGCCGAACGCTTGGCCCTCGCCGCGGTGGTGCCCCCGCTCGTCACCGAGCACGGCGAGCTGCACCTTCTGCCGGAGCCCAGGGGCGCCGCCGAATGGGCGCAGATGCGGTCGCGGGCGCTGGTCGTGGACCTGGACGGGGTCGAGGTGTCGATCGTCGGCCTCGACGACCTACTGCGGATGAAGGTGGCCACGGGACGCAAGCGCGACCTCGACGACGTCGCCGTCTTGACCGCGATCGAGCGCGACGCTCGCGAGCCCGGCGAGTAGATCGGCCTCGGGCTTCGGGAGTCGAAGGAACCGTCGCCATCGTCATCGAGTAGAGGCCCGCGCGGCCGTTCGTATACTCGGCCGCGATGAGCTCGGAAGTGATCAGCTTCGCCCGAGGGGCCCCCTCGGCAGACATCCTGCCCGCCGAGGCGGTGCGGGAGGCGGCGGCGCGCGCGCTTCGCGACGACTGGCAGCGGGCGCTCTCCTACGGGACGGGCCGCGGCCACCCCGAGCTGTGCGAGTGGATCGCGACCGAGCTGCATGGGATCGAGGGCGACCGGGTGATGGTCACCAACGGCTCGATGGAAGCGGCGGCGCTGCTGTTCCGCTACATGCTCGAGCCCGGCGACCGCGTGCTCGTCGAGCAGCCCTCCTACGATCGCACCCTGCTGCTTCTGGGCCGGACCGGCGCCGAGCTGGTGCCGGTGCCGCTGGAGTCCGACGGGCTCGACCTGGGGGCGTTCGAGGCCGCGCTCGCCGCTGGCCCCGTGAAGCTCGCCCACGTGATCCCCAACTTCCACAACCCGGCGGGCTGCACGCTCTCGGGCCCGAAGCGCGAGCGGCTGGTCGAGCTCGCGGCCGAGCACGGCTTCTGGCTGTTCGAGGACGACCCCTACCGGCTGATCTCGTTCGGGTCCGAGGAGCTGCCGACGATGCTCTCGCTCGACCGCGCCGACCGGGTGATCCACGCGTCCTCGTTCTCGAAGACGGTCAGCCCCGGCGTCCGCGTCGGCTATCTGGCCGGCCCGGCCGAGCAGATCGCCACCCTCGCCAAGCGCGGCAGCGAGCACTACATCTCCCCGAACATGCTGGCCGAGGCGGTTGTCCTGGAGATGTGCCGCTCGGGGGTCCTCGCCGAGAACGTCGCCTTCGTCAACGGCGCCCTGCGCGAGCGCCGCGACGCCCTCGTCGAGGCGCTGCGCGAGCAGCTCCCGGAGGCCGAGTTCGTGGTCCCCGGCGGCGGCTACTTCCTCTGGGTCGACCTGCCGCACGACGTCGACACGGTCGCCGTGCTCGGGGCGGCCGCCGACGAGGGGGTCTCCTTCGTCGCCGGGCCGGACTTCATGCTCGAGGGGGGCCGCTCCAGCCTGCGCTTCTCCTTCGCCAGCGTCCCGCCCGAGCGGATCGCCGAGGGCGTCGCCCGCATTGCCCGGGCGCTCGAGCGCACCCGCCCCGCCAAGGCCGCCTAGCACCACGCGGCCTCCGGCAGAAGCCGGCGGCTTTACCCGCCGGTTACATCCCGCTTAGGGGCCGACCCTAGGCTGGCGGTGAGACAGATGCACAGAGTCAGATCCGAGTTCAGGAGGTTGCGCCCAAGATGAGCCCAGTCTGGATGATCGAAGGCAGTAAGAAGCTCGACCCGGTGAGCGAGCGAAACCTTGCGGAGCGGAGGTTCTCCGCCCTGGCCGCGGCCGTCCGCGAGCACGAGGCCAAGGTAAGGCGGCGCGAGTTGGCGCCGATGCGTCCCCAGGACGCGAGCCTGTACCGCCGGCTTCGCCAGATCTGCGGCGAGCCCTAGGGCCTGGCTGAGCTAGCGCCCGTAGCGGTCGCTGGAGACGACCAGCTGGTCCGGGAGCGGCGCCCGCGGTTGCGGCGCCGGGTCGGCGCGAACCGAGACGGTCTCGGCGACGTCGCGCGAGACCGTGTGGCGCTCGTCGCCGGCGACGACGACCACCTCGGCGTCGGCGCTGGCCTCGATCTCGCCGTCGAGCCCCGGGTAGATGCCCGTGCCCTTCAGGTAGTGGAGGATCTCCTCGGCCTCGTTCTCGAAGCGCAGGACGTGCACCTTGGCGCCCGGCTCGACGTCCGCCAGCAGCACGCCGTGCTCGCGGACGCCCTCGACGATCGGGTGCCCGTGCGGGCAGGTCTTGGCGTCGCCGATCGCGGCGAGCATCCGCTCCTCCAGCACCGGCGACATCGCGTGTTCGAGGCGCTCGGCCTCCTCGTGAACCTCGTCCCAGGGGATTCCGAGAACGTCGGTGAGGAAGCGCTCGATCAGACGGTGCCGGCGGACGATCTGGCCCGCCTGCTCGCGGCCGTCAGCGGTGAACTCGAGCGACTTGTCGGCGAGGCGGCTGACGTAGCCGTCGCGCTCCAGCCGCCCGATCATCTCGTGGACCGTGGGAGGGGAGAGCTGCATCGCCCGGGCGATGTTCGCGCCGGTGATCGGGAGGCCCGCCTCCTCCAGCCAGAACATGATCTGGAGGTACTCCTCCTCGGCGATGGTGGCGTGTTCCGAGGACATGGCACGAGTGTATTGAGTGCCCGTGAAAGGATTGCGAGGATGCGGATCGAGCCCGGCACCAGGGCGATCGTCACCGGCGCCTCCCGCGGAATCGGCCGGGCGCTGTGCGAGGCGCTTGCCCGCCGCGGCGCCCGTCTCGGGCTGATGGCTCGCGGCCGCGAGGGCCTGGAGGAGCTGGCGGCCGCCCTGCCCGCCCGCAAAGGGACCGAGCACGTGATCCTGCCGGCCGACGTCGGCCGGCGCGGCGAGGGCACGAAGGCGGTCGGGCGCTTCACCAAGCGCGCCGGCTCACTCGAGCTGCTGGTCGCGAACGCCGGCATCGCGCATTACGGGCCGTTCGCCGACGTCGAGATGGAGAAGGCGGAGGAGATGGTCCGGGTGAACGTCCTCGGCACCCTCTACACGGTCGAGGCCGGGCTGGAGCCGATGCTCGATCAGGCGCGAGGCCACATCGTCGTCGTCTCCTCGGGAGCCGGGTTGCGCGCCTTCCCCTGGGGCGCCGTCTACGGCGGCACCAAGGGGTTCGATCGGGGCTTCGCCGAGGCGCTTCGCCACGAGCTCTCGGGCACCGGGGTCAGCGTCACCACCGTCTTCCCGGGCGAGGTGGAGACCGCGCTTCACGACCACCAGCGCGAGCGCCTCCCCGACTGGCGTCGCGACGACAACACGATCCCCGCCGAGCGGGTCGCCGAGGACATCGTCGCCGCGATCGAGGCCGATCGCCGCGAGCTGCACTCCCCCCGCACCGTCCGCCTGCTCGGGCTCAACGGCATCGCCCCCCGCCTCCTCGACGGCCTCGTCGCCCGCGCCCGCGGCAGAACCGCGGCCCCCCGCCGGGACTAGGAATAACTCCGCCGGAATGCTCCGCTTCGCGTCCGCTTCCGGCGGGTTTGGGCCTGTTGCCGGGCGGCAGGCCGTAGGCGCTGCTCCCGGGACTTCGTCCCTAGCCCGGGCGGGCTAGCGG
>JBKJZF010000036.1:0-8975 GCA_046715315.1 Solirubrobacterales bacterium
GTCGTCAGGAGCCGCCACCGGCGCAGCGAACTCCTTCGGTATGGCTGGGTTTTCGGAGCTCGTCGTCTCGTCACCATCGTCATCCGAGCCGCAGGCCGATACGGCCAAGGCGAGGGCGACGACGGCGGCAAGCGCGAACACCCATCGCATCTTGGAACGCATCGTCCTTCCTTTCTGGTCGGGATGAGCTTCTGTCATCCGGCTATTGGTCAAGTCGAGTCCTCTCTTCTCATTTTCTCTTCGTTTTCGGGTTGAGCGCGTCCTGCATCGCGTCGCCGACGAGGTTGAAGGCGAGCACGGTGAACAGCAGCGCCAGCCCGGGGAACAGCATGTACCACCAGGCGTCGCTGAAGATCGGCGTTGCGTCGGAGATCATCTGCCCCCAGCTCGGGCGGTCGTTGACGCCGACGCCGAGGAACGAGAGCGCCGCCTCGTAGAGGATGACCTGCGGGATCAGGATCGAGGCGTAGACGATGATCGGCGCGGTCAGGTTGGGGAGGATCTCGCGGAAGATGATCCGCAAGTTCGAGGCGCCGGCCGCCCGAGCCGATTCGACGAACTCCTTCTCGCGTAACGACAGCGTCTGGCCGCGGACGATCCGCGACATGTAGGTCCAGCTCGTCACCGAGATGACGAAGATGACCACGCCCATCCCGGGCTTGACGAGCCCGCCGAGACAGCCCCCGCCTCCACCGCTGGTCGCCCCCGCCGTGCAGGCGGCGGCGAGGCCGGTGGCGAGCAGCAGGTAGGGGATCGCCAGCAGGACGTCGACGCTGCGCGAGATCAGGGTGTCGGTCCAGCCACGGAAGTACCCGGAGAGCAGGCCGAAGACGATGCCCGCGGCGGTGGCGAGGATCGTCGCCGAGAAGGCGACGATCAACGACACGCGGGCGCCGTAGATGGTGCGACTGAGAACGTCGCGGCCGATCTGGTCGACTCCGAACCAGTGGTCTGCGCTCGGCCCTGTAGCGGTGGCGAAGAACGGATCGAGCGAGCCGGCGTCGCGCTCGTCGGGCCCCGGGGCGCCGACCAGGTCGACCACCAGCGGGGCGAAGATCGCGCCCAGGACGAGGAGGGCGATGAAGATCAGCGACGCCATCGCCAGGCGGTCTTCCTTGAAGCGGCGCCAGAAGAGCTGCCCCGGCGAGCGCGCTTCGATCGCGATGGGGTCGAACTCGATCAGGTCGGGCGAACCCCCGACCGGAGTCGGCCGGTCCTCGCGAAACTCGCTGGCCTCCAAAACACCTCACTCCGGCGGTCTAAACCGGCCGCCCCCCGAAGTCCCCGGGAGATCCCCGGAAACCGCGGAAACCCTACTACTCGGACGGGGTACCGGGCTTGGGGAACTGGCTGGCGAGGAACGCGTCCCAGGCGCGGTCGGGCAGCAACCGGCGCTGCGCGAGGATCAGCCGCGCCGAAGCCGTCACCCTGTAGCGAGGGCGGGGATTGCGCGCCTCGAGCGCCCGCTGAATCACCTTGGCGACGGCGTCGGGCCCGCCTCCCAGGCGCGCCAGCGGCCCCTCATAGGCGCCGACCGTGGCGGCGCCGACGGCGGCGTTGAAGCCGGCGTAGGGATCGTCGCGGCCGGCCTCCGGGTCCTCGCCCACGGGACCGTCTGCGGCCCCCAGCGAGGAGGCCGCGGTCTCGCCGAAGCGGGTCTTGATCAGGCCCGGCTCGATCACCACCACGTCCACCCCGAAGCCGCGGACCTCGAAGCGCAGCGCGTCGGACAGCGCCTCGACCGCGTACTTGGACCCGTGGTAGGCGCCGCCCCCTGGAAAGGTCATCCGGCCGCCCATCGAGCTGATGTTGACGATCCGGCCGAACCCCGCCCGGCGCATGCCGGGGAGGACCAGCTGGCACATCCGCACGAGGCCGAAGGCGTTGGTCTCGAACTGGGCCCGCAGGCGCTCCATCGGCAGCGTCTCGACGGCTCCCGACTGGCTGTAGCCGGCGTTGTTGACGAGGGCGCCGATCGGGCCCGAGGCCGCCTCGACCCGCTCCACCGCGGCGGCCATCGAGGCCTCGTCGGTGACGTCGAGCGCCAGCGTCTCGCAGCCGGCCTCGGCGAGGTCGGCGATCGAGTCCGGGCGCCGGGCGGTCGCGTACACGGTCCAGCCCGCTGCCGCCAGCCTGCGGGCCGAGGAGTGCCCGATCCCGGACGAGCAGCCGGTGATCAGGACGGTCCTGGAGGCGTCGTTCATCGCCCTGACGCTACACAAGCGCTGGCGCCGGCACCCCCGGGCTGGATGCATCTAGAGTGCCGCGGCGATGCGGGCGGTCACCTTCCAGGCGCCGGGGGAAGTGCGGGTCGACGAGCGCCCCGATCCCGAGCCGGCCGCCCCGGGCGAAGCCGTCATCCGCGTCGAGGCCAGCGGTATCTGCGGCTCGGACCTGCACATCTACCACGGCCGGGTGCAGATCGAGCCCGGCTTCGTGATCGGCCACGAGTACGTCGGCACGGTCCTCGCGGTTGCCGACGGGGTCAGCTCCGTCGAGGTCGGGGACCGGGTCCTCGGCACCTACTGCACCGCCTGCGGGGAGTGCTTCTTCTGCCGGCGCGGCGACTTCCACAAGTGCGACCACGGTCGCGTCTTCGGGCACGGAGCCGCCCTCGGCTCGCTCCAGGGCGCCCAGGCGGAGCTGCTGCTGGTCCCGAACGCCGACCTCACCCTGCGCCTGATCCCGGACGGGGTCTCCGACGAGGTCGCGCTGTTCGCCGGCGACGTCATGGCCACCGGCTACCACGCCGTGGTCGAGACCGGGCTCGAGCCCGGCGGCAGCATCGCCGTGATCGGCCTCGGGCCGGTGGGGCTGTGCGCGGTCCAGGCCGCGCGGGCGGCGGGCGCCGGCACCGTGATCGCGATCGACACCGTTGCGGAGCGCCTGCGGGTCGCCGAGTCGTTCGGCGCAGCCGCGGTCCACCTCACCGAGGACGACCCGCGGGCGGCGGTCAAGGCCGCGACCGAGGGGCGCGGGGTGGACGCCACCGTCGACGCCGTCGGCCACCCCGATGTCCTCGCGCTCGCCTGCCGGATCACCCGCAAGGCCGGCACCGTCTCGGTCACGGGCGTGTACACCGAGCCGATCGAGCTTCACATGGGGATCGTCTGGATCAAGGCGCTGACCCTGAAGACCGGCCATGCCAACGTGATCAAGCACGTCGATCCCGTGCTCGCGGCGTTGGTTGCGGGAACCCTGGACCCGAGCCCGCTGGTCACCCACCGGATGAGCCTCGACGACGCGCCCGAGGCCTACGCGATCTACGACCGCCGCGAGGCGCTCAAGATCGTGCTCTCTCCCTGAGGGAGTCGGTCTAGGCCTTGCTCTGGGTCGCCGGGTAGGCGAGGGTCACATGGCGGCGGGCGACAGCGACGAAGCTGCGATCCTCGACCTTGGCGTCGCCGTTGAGGGGGCGGATCTCGGCGTTCGAGAGGGCGACGAAGTCGTCGTCGCCGCGGTTGAGGTAGTCGGAGAGGCGGCTGCGGTAGCCCTCGCGGGGCATGTGCAGGTCGCCGACGATCCGATGCGTGTCGGTCTCGAGGACGATTCGTTCCCCCCGTAGCTCCATGCGCCCGTTTATATCGGCCGCGCGGCCGAAGCCATGAACTCGTGGGCGCCTTGCTAGCTTGGCCGGCATGGCGGAGCGAGTCAGGAAGCTGAGCCGGTGGGAGCGGGTGATGGAGAACATCGCGCGCTCGCGACCCGGAGGCTGGTTCGCGATCAACGTCGCCAATCCGGCGGATCAGCGGTTGCTGCGCTGGACCGGTGGCCGGGTGGGATTCTTCATGGGCCAGCCCGTGGGCCTGCTGCACACGGTCGGCGCCCGCTCCGGGCAGCCGCGGACGACCCCGCTGCTCTACCTAGCCGATGGCGAGCGCGTCGTCCTGGTCGCCTCCAAGGCCGGCGCCGAGCGCAACCCGGCCTGGTTTCACAACCTGCGCGCCAACCCCAGGGTGGAGTTCATGCCGCGCGACGGCGAGACCCGCGGATACGTCGCCCGGGTCGCCGAGGGCGCCGAGCGCGACCGGCTCTGGCTGGCGGTCAACGACCTCTACGCCGGCTATGACGATTACCAGCGGCGCACTGGGGGGCGAGTGATCCCCGTCGTCGTTCTCGAGCCCGAGGGGTCCGCGGCGGAGACGACCGAATAGTGTTCGAGCCCGTTTTTCGGGTAGCGCTGCGTGAGAAGGATCGGCCACAACCTTGGTGTAGCCCTGGCGGTGGGGGGCCTTGCGCTGGTCCTGCTGGGCTTCGGCGCCGGCACCGAGCGCGCCCAGGTGCCCTGGGTGCTCGGGCGCTCCGAGGCCCAGGCGGTGAAGCGGATCGAGCGCCGCGACCTCCACGCCGAGGTGCTGAAGCAGTCCGACGGCGCCCAGAGGCTGTCGGACCGGTTCCAGGTTCACGGCCAGGTGGTCTTCCAGGACTACCGCGGCGGGATCACCCTGCCGCGCGGCAGCGTCGTACGGCTGATGGTCTACAAGGGCGTCAAGCGATAGAGCGCCCGGTGGGTCAGGCGGCCAGCGGCAGATCGTCGTCGCGGATCCGCACGACCTTGATCTCAGCCGGGTAGGTGAGCTCGACCTCCCCGAGCGCGAGCAGCACGAAGCCGTACCCGCACTCGCAGGTGAGGCCGTCGAGCTCGCCGAGCTCGACGATCACGAGCTCGATCTCCTCGGGGCAGTTGGAGCAGGCGATGTGGGCCTCGAACACGCCACCGATGATGGAGCAGGCGCCGGACGTGCCTGGGCCGAAGGCGCGGGGATCATTCGTATGCGAGCGCCTCGAGCACGTCGAGCCGGGACGCCCGCCGCGCCGGGCCGATCGCGGCGATGATGCCGGCGATCACCGCCAGCACCAGCAGCGCGAGCAGGGTTCCGATCGGGATCGTCAACGTGAAGCCCTCGTCGGCCAGGGGGCGGCTGACGACGACCGCGAAGACCACTCCCAGGACGAGGCCGAGGACAGCGCCGATCAGCGCCGTGATCACGGCTTCGTAGCGGACCATCCGCCGCACCTGCCGGCGCGAGGTGCCGACCGCTCGCAGCAGCCCAAGCTCGCGGGTCCGCTCGTGGATCGAGAGCGCCAGGGTGTTGACGATCCCGAACAGGGAGACGATCACCGCCAGCAGCAGCAGCGCGTAGACGACGCCGAGCAGGGTGTTGAGCTGCTCGCCGATCGCGTCCTTGAGCTCCTGTTGGTTCTGGGTCTCGACCGTGGGGAAGCGCTCCTCGACCAGCGAGTCGATCTCGGCCCTGACCGCCTCGGGATCGCTGCCGTCGGCGATGTTGACCAGGATCGAGCTGGCGTTACGACCCTCCCCGTAGGCGTCGGCGTTGACGTCGGAGGCCGCGTAGTCGCCGATGTAGTCGGTGTTGTCCTTGAACGTGCCCGTGACCGTGTAGGTGATCTCCTCCCCGGAGCCGGTCTTGGCGGTGAACTGGTCGCCGACCCCGAAGCCGTTGTCGGCTCCCCACTTCTCGTCGATCACGGCTTCCTCGGGCCCGAGGCTGCCGAGCACCTCCTGCGAGCCGTCCTTCCATTCGAGCGTGAGCACCTGCGGGGCGGTGGCCGGGTCGACCAGCGTCAGGTAGCCGCCGCCGGAGACGCCGTCGACCTCGTCCTGGGTGAAGCGCGTCGGCGAGGCCGCGTCGACGCCGTCGAGGTCGGCCACCTCGTCGGCGATGCGCACGGGAATGTCGGAGAAGCCGTCGTTGTTGGCGATGTAGAGGTCGCCGGCGATCGTCTTGTCGATCGCGTCGTCGATCGAGCCGCGCAGGCCGGCGGCGAAGACCGCGACGAACGAGACCAGCGCCAGGCCGATCATCAGCGCCGCCGCGGTGACGGCGGTGCGGCCGGGGTTGCGGACCGCGTTCTCGCGGGCGATCCGGCCGGGCACTCCGCGAAAGCGCTCCAGCGGCCGGCCGACGACCGAGGCCATCGGCGCCACCAGGCGCGGGCTCAGCAGGGCCACCCCGATGAACACGGCGACGGCGCCGACGCCGAGCCACGCGCCCGCGGGGTCCAGCACCCCGAACAGCCCGAGGGTCATCGCCGCCAGCCCGAGCACGGCCAGGACGACGCCGGCGGCGCTGCGCCGGCCGCGCTCGCGTGAAGTCTCGACAGCGGCGCCCTCGCGGAGGCCGGCGACGGGCGGGATCCGGGTCGCACGCAGGGCGGGAAGCAGCGAGGCGAGGACGGCGATGCCGGTGCCGATCAGCAGCGAGACGACGACGGTGCGGGGCGCGATCACGCTGCCCGAGCTCGGCAGGTCGATGCCGACGGCGCCGAACAGGGCGCCGATCGCGGGGGCGAAGCCGATGCCCGCCAAGAGCCCGACGATCGACGCCGCCAGCCCGATGGCGAAGGCCTCGACCACGACCGTGGTGACGATCTGGCGGCGGCTCGCCCCGAGGGTCCGCAGCATCGCGAACTCACGGGTGCGCTGGGCGACCGTGATCGAGAACGTGTTGAAGATCAGGAAGGCCGCGACGAACAAGGCGACGCCCGCGAAGACGAGCAGCGCCGTCTCCAGGAAGCCGATGAACTCGCCGACGTCGTCCTGCTGGGACTGGGTGTTCTCCTCGCCGGTCTCGGCCTCGACGGTGTCCGGCAGCGACCGTGAGAGGTTGGCGGCGAGCCGGTCGGGCGAGGTGCCGTCGGCGGCCGCGACGGCGATCTGGTCGAGCTGTCCCTCCTTGCCGGTGATCCGCTGGGCCTCGGGCAGGGTGAGCAGCGCCATCGTCGCGCCGCCGAACGAGTCGACGTCGCCGAGCGTGGCGATCCCGGTCAGCTCGTACGAGCTCGACTCCTCCTTGCCGGCGATCTCGACGCTGTCGCCGATCTCGTATCCCTCGGACTCGGCGGAGGCCTTGTCGATCACGACCTCGTCGTCGCTGCTGGGGGGAGAGCCCTCGACGTAGGTGAGCGGGTCGAAGCGCTCCGAGGTCGTCGAGAACCCGAACGCGGGCGCTCCGTGTCCGCCCAGGGGCTCCCCGTCGGAGCCGATGATCGAGACCTGCGGGTCGCCGATCCCGCCCGAGGCCTCGGCGACGCCCTCGGTCTTGTCCACCTGGTTCAGGACCGAGGCGTCGAAGGGCGGCAGGGTCCCGTCGTCGGTCTCGATCACCTCCTTGCTGGTGATGACCGCATCGATCCCCTCGTTCGACTCGGTGAAGATCTCCTCGAACGAGCGGTCGATCGTGTCGGTGAGGATGTAGGTGCCCGCGACCATCATCACGCCGAGCACGATCGCCAGCGAGGTGAGGGCGGTTCGGAGCTTGCGCGCCCCGAGGTTGCGGAGGGCTACGGCGCCCATCAGGCCGGCTGCCGCATCAGGTCGTGGACCTGCTCGACGCTGGGCGCCGCCTCGTCGCGGACGATCCGGCCGTCGACCAACACCACGACGCGGTCGGCGGTCGCCGCCGCGTCGGCGTCGTGGGTGACCATCGCCACCGTCTGCCCGAACTCGTCGACGGCCCGGCGCAGCAGCTCGAGGACCTCGCCGCTGGCCTTCGAGTCGAGGTTGCCGGTGGGCTCGTCGGCGAAGACGATCGCCGGCTTCGACAGCAGCGCGCGGGCGATCGCGACCCGCTGCTGCTGGCCGCCGGACAGCTCCGAGGGCCGATGCGAGAGGCGGTCGCCGAGGCCGACCGCGTCGATCAGCAGGCGCTTTCGCTCCGGGTCGGCGTCACGGCCCGCCAGCTTCAGCGGCAGCTCGATGTTCTCCTCGGCCGTCAGCACCGGCAGCAGGTTGTAGAACTGGAAGACGAACCCGAGCTTGTCACGGCGCAGCTCGGTGAGCTCGGCGTCGTCGAGCTCGCCCAGGTCGACGCCGTCCACGGCGACGGTCCCCGAGGTGGGGCGGTCGAGGCCGGCGAGGAGGTGCATCAGGGTCGACTTGCCCGAGCCCGACGGGCCCATGATCGCGGTGAACCTGCCCTTCGGGAAGGCCAACGTGACCCCGTTCAGGGCGTGGACCTCGGCGTCGCCCTCGCCGAACACGCGGGTGACGTCTTCGGCCGACAGGATCGGTGACTCGTTCAATTTGCTCCCTCTCGGCTCATCGTTCGGCGCATCCTGACGCCCCGGCGGCCCCCGCCTCAATCGGGGATGTCCCTACACGATCCCGAAAAGCGCCAGGATGTGCCCGCAGATGCTCGATCACCAAGGAGGATGAATTGACGACCAAGGCCGACTTCACCGCAGAGGAATGGGACCTGGTGCTGGAGGGACCGACGGGCGCCGGGCTGGTGGTCTCCGCCGCCGAGCGCGGCGGCACCTTCAGGGAGGCGATGTCGATGGCCAAGGCCTACTCCGAGGCGCGCAAGCAGCACGGCGACAGCGAGCTACTCGACGAGATCGTCTCCGCCAAGCCCGAGGTCGACCGCACCCGCCACGGCTCATTCTCGGAGCTCAAGGACTACTCGCTCGAGCGCCTGCGGCAGGCGATCGCCCTGGTCGCGCAGAAGGCGACCCCGGAGGAGCTCGCCGACTACCGCGGCTTCGTGGTCGCCGTGGCCGAGCGCACCGCCGGCGCCAAGAAGGAGGGCGACGAGCCCGTCAGCGAGGCCGAGCGCGCGGCGATCGCCGCGATCGCCGAGGCGGTGGGCGAGAGCTCCTAGCCGAGCGGTCCTGCCTCAGCCGTTGGCCGGGTTGCGCGTCGCGAGGGTCTGTTCGCGCAGGAGCTGGGCCTGTTCCAGCATGAACGTCGGATCCGAGCCAGAGACCGTGTTCATGTCTCGGTCGAGCACTGCTGTTCACGACTATCCTCAGGTCGTGGGACTGGCGAGGCAGAGGAAGTGGTGGGCGTGTTCGGCTGCCGCTCGTGTCGCCCTCCTCCTCCCAGCCGTCGGTTCGGCCAAGGTCTTCAAGGTCAACTCGCGCGCCGACCACCCTGCGGGCAACTGCACACCCTCCGACTGGACGCTGCGCGAGGCCGTTATCGCCGCCAACGAGGCCGACGGCGACGATGT
>JBKJZF010000037.1:0-8089 GCA_046715315.1 Solirubrobacterales bacterium
GCTCAAGGTGGATGTCCGCGACCAGCCCGACCTCGCGAAGAAGTACGGGATCGCGATCGTGCCCACCGTGGTGGCGATCGCTCCCGACGGCGAGGTACTCGAGCGCCTCGCGCCCTAGCGTTCGGCGAAGGCGTCGGTCTTCGTGTACTCGGGGAGGCCGCTGGTATGGGCGAGGAGCTGGCCCACCGTGATCTCGTCACCCGCAGCGAGCAGCCCCGGGGCGAGGTCGGAGACGGTGTCGTCGAGCGCGATCTCACCCTCGGCCACGAGCTGCATGACGACGGCGGCGGTGAACGACTTGGTCACGCTCGCGATCCGGAACCGCTCGCCGGGGCGGATCGCCTCCTGCGACTCGACCGAGGCGTAGCCGGAGGTCAGGAACTCGTCCCCGGCCGGCCCGCGGATCTCGAGCGCGATTCCCGGCGCCCCCACTTCGACCGCGGCGTCCAGCGCCGCCTGCACCTCCTCGCTCGTGGGAGCCACGGGCCCGTCATCGTCCGAGCCGCAGCCGGCCCAACAGGCCGCCGAGCGCCAGCGCGCTCGCCAGCAGCGCCGCGGACCGGCGGGGGGGTCGGGCGCGTTGGTCCATTCAGGCGTCCCCGCCGAGGAAGGAGGCCACGGCGGCGGCGCAGCGCTCCCGCTCCTGGGCGAAGACGAAGTGGCCGGCGCCGTCGATCGCCAGCAGCTGCGCGCCGGGGATCTCCTTCTTGAAGCGATATGCGCCGCCGACGGGCGCGAACTTGTCCTCGGCGCCCCAGAGCAGCAAGGTCGGCACCTTCAGCCCCGCCGGCCCGTTCTCGTAGGGGGCGAGCTTGGAGAAGTCCATCGAGCGGAAGAACTCGAGCATCGCCGCCCGTCCCCGCCCGTGTTCGAACGGCCGCCAGTAGGCGTCGATGTCGTCCTCGGTGAACTCCGCTCCGTCTGCTCGCAGCAGCGCGGCCAGGGTGTCCCGCTCGAGCGCGCCGGCGAGCTCCTCGCCCTGCTCGGAGCGCAGGATGTTGGCCATTCCGTGCCACTTGCCGTCGCTGAAGAACCCCGTGTCGCTGATCACCAGCGCCTCGACGAGGCCGGGGTTCGCGCTCGCCCAGGCGAGCCCGACGAAGCCGCCCCAGTCGTGGACGACGAGCGCGACCCGTCCAAGCCCCAGCTCGCGGTGAAACGCGGTGAACGCCTCGAGGTTGCGCTCGAAGGTGGCGGGGCCGGGATCGGAGGAGTCGCCGAGGCAGAAGAGGTCGGGAGCCACCGAGCGCCGCCCGTCCGCCGCCAGCGCCTCCATCACCGCGGTCCACATCCGCGAGCTCTCCGGAAATCCGTGGGCCAAGAGGACGGGGGGGCCGCTGGGCTCCCCCTCGGGCACGCTTTCCCGATAGGCGATCTCGCCGGCCCGCTTCAGCTCGACCTCGGCCACGGGCGCACCCTATCCGTCGCTACGCTTGCCCACCTCGGCGCCTTGGCGGAGTGGTTACGCAGCGGCCTGCAAAGCCGTTTACACCGGTTCGATTCCGGTAGGCGCCTCTGGCTCTACCAAGCGGTTCCGCTTGGTAGAGCCGTGTTCGCAGTCTTGGCGGGGATCGGGCGGTCCTTCGAGTGCCGGCGTTTGGCGCTACCCGAAAGGACGAGCGGCCCCGTCCGAAGACGGGGCCGCTCGGGCCGTTCGCGTTGTCCGAGGGAGCTACTCGTTACCCTCGAACTGATGGTCGGCGTTGGGATTCGCCGGCTCGTCGGCATGGCCGCCAGGCCCGTCGTCGTTGGGGACCTCGGCGCCCTCGGACTCGGCCTCTTCGGCGGCGTCGTCCTTGCCGCTCTCGTCCTGGATGTTGTCCGGATCGGCAGCCGAGTTCTCAGGTGCCTGTGACTCCTGGGCCTCGCTTGCCGGCGCGGCCGGATTCTGCGGCGAGGAGTCGCCGCCGGCCTGCGCCAGCGCCGCTCCGCCGAAGGCCAGCGCCGCCAGGGCGGCAATGCCGGCCAGAACCTTCTTTGCCTTGGTGATCATCGTGGTGCTCCTTTTCGTAGACCAGTCGATTACGCCGACCACGCTAGGAGGGGCCGATTGGATGACGGTTAGAGGCTTGGGAAGCGCCCGGGGGGGACGCTCTAATCTCGCTTTAATCTTTGTCCGGATACTCGGTCCATGCGAGTGCTTGTAGTCGAGGATCAGGTGAAGATGGCACGCCTGCTCCGACGCGGTCTGGAATCCGAGGACATTGCCGTCGATGTGACCGAACGCGGTGAGGACGCGCTCTGGATGGCGGAGGCCACCGACTACGACGCGATCGTCCTCGACGTGATGCTGCCCGGGATCGATGGCTTCGAGACCTGCAGCCGGCTTCGCAAGGAGGGCGTTTGGGCGCCCGTCTTTATGCTGACCGCCCGCTACGCCGTCGAAGACGGGGTCGCCGGGCTCGACGGGGGCGCCGACGACTACCTCACCAAGCCGTTCTCCTACTCGGAGCTATTTGCGCGACTGCGCGCGCTCGTCCGCCGCGGCCCGGCCGAGCGCCCGGCCGTGCTCGAGGTAGGCGCGCTGCGCATGGATCCCGCCCGGCGGCGGGTCTGGCGCGGTGAGGCCGAGATCTCGCTGTCCGCCAAGGAGTTCGCGATGCTCGAGACCTTCATGCGCCGCCCGGGGGACGTGCTGAGCCGCTACCAACTGCTCGAACACGTTTGGGACTACGGGTATGAGAACCGCTCCAACGTCGTCAACGTCTACATCAACTATTTGCGCGGGAAGATCGATGCCCCGTTCGGGACTGACTCCATCGAAACTGTTCGAGGCGTCGGCTACCGACTGCGAGAGGACGGCTGAGATTGAGCCGGCTCCCGATCCGCATCCGGCTCGCGGCGGCCTTCTCAGTCGGGTTGCTCGTGGTTCTCGCGCTGGCCGGGATGTTCGTCTACCTGCGGGTCGGCGACGAGTTGAACCAGGCGCTCGATTCAAGCCTTGCCGCACGCGCCGACGACATCGCGACGCTCGCGCAGAATGCGGGCCCCGGGGAGATCGACTTGGGCGGAATCAAGACCGGGGAAGGTGAGTCGAGCTTTACCCAGCTGCTCAGTCCCGGCGGGCGTATCGTCCAGTCGACGCTCCCGGCCAGCGATCAGGTTCTGAATCGCGAGCAGGTCGACAGCGCTCGCGTCGCGGAGATCAGGCTGGATGGCCTTCGGGTATCTGGAATCGAGGGAGAGACCCGCGTCGTCGCGCTCCCCCTGGACACCGGACGGCGCACTCTGATAGCCGTTGTCGGCGCAACCACCAGCGACCGCGAGGAAGCGCTGAGTGGGATCTTGCGCGCGTTCGTGCTCGGCGCCCCGTTTGCGCTCGTGCTCGCTTCCGGCGTCGGATATCTGCTCGGGGGAAGGTCACTAGCACCGGTCGAGGCGATGCGGGCCCAGGCTCAGGACATCACCTTCGAGGGTGCCGGAGAGCGGCTTCCAGCGCCACCGGCGAACGATGAGCTGCGGAGGCTCGCCGAAACCCTTAACGCGATGCTCGAGCGCGTCGAGGCAGCGTTGCAGCGCGAGCGCGTCTTCGTCTCCGACGCGAGCCACGAGCTGCGGACGCCGCTTGCGATCCTCAAGGCGGAGATCGAACTGGTGAGGAGAGCGGGCGGTACCAAGGAAGAGCTCGAGGTGGCACTGGACTCTGCCGCAGAGGAAGTCGACCAGCTCGTGAGACTTGCCGAGGATCTGCTCGTGATTGCGCGGGCGGATCAGGGACGACTCCCCATCAAGCGGGATTCGGTGGAGATCCGTGCCCTGCTCGAGCGCATACGGTCTCGCCACGCTGAGTCGACCAAGCGTGAGGGAGCCAAGATCGTCGTGGAGGCCGACACGGTTGGAAGCTTCGACGTTGATCCCCTGCGCATCGAGCAAGCGCTCGACAACCTGCTCGAGAACGCGCTGCGACACGGGGCTGGAACGGTCCGACTCAGCGCCGAGAGATCACTCCGAGGGGAGTTGGTTCTGACGGTCAGCGATGAGGGGCCCGGTTTCCCGCCCGGCTTCGAGGCTGAGGCGTTTGAGCGCTTCACCCAGGCCAGCGGGGCACGTTCCGACGAGGGGGCCGGCCTGGGCCTGGCCATCGTTCGCGCGATCGCTACGGCCCACGGCGGCAGGGTGACGATCGCCCCGGGCTCGCTGACGGGTGCCGCGGTAAGAATGCTGCTGCCCAGCGGCGATGCAACCGGGCCGCGCGCTTCTCGGCTCTCGTAACCCTCCTGGCTTTGGCTCGCTGTGTGTTCCGCCTCGTCGAGGCGACTGGACGTCGCGCGGTCATCGGGCAGATCGAGGATCTCCCGGCGCTGATCGCGGGGACGGCGGGAACCCAGGTCGAGGGCGACGGCGCCGAGGTCGAGTACCGCGGTTGAGCGGGCCGTTTGCAAGCGGGGACGCATCTGGAAGACTCCCGGCGGCGAGGCGATGAGCTACGAGACCATCCTCTACGGCGTCGAGGGCGCGATCGCGACGATCACGCTCAACCGCCCCGGCGCGCTCAACACGATCGTGCCGCCGATGCCCGACGAGGTCGAGGCGGCCGTCACCAAGGCGGTCCGCGATGCAGACGTCAAGGTGATCGTCGTCCGGGGGGCGGGGCGGTCGTTCTGCGCCGGCTATGACTTCAGCGGCGGCTTTCACCACTGGGACGAGCTGCTGGCCACCGACGGCGAGTGGGATCCCGGCAAGGACTTCGTCGGCGTCACCGCGCAGGCGCTGGCGCCGACCCAGAAGTTCATGAGCATCTGGCGTTCGCCCAAGCCCGTGATCGCCCAGGTCCACGGCTGGTGCGTCGGCGGGGGCAGCGACTTCGCGCTGGGCGCCGACCTGGTGATCGCCTCCGAGGACGCCCAGATCGGCACCCCGTACTCGAGGATCTGGGGCGCCTACCTGTCGGGGATGTGGATCTACCGCCTCGGGCTGGCCAAGGCCAAGGAGTACGCGCTCACCGGCCGCTCGCTGTCGGGCACGGAGGCGGCCGAGGTCGAGCTGATCAACGAGGCGGTGCCGTTCGAGCGGCTCGAGCAGACGGTCCGTGGCCGGGCCGAGGAGCTGGCCTCGATCCCCGCCGCCCAGCTGGCCGCGATGAAGCTGATGGTCAACCAGGCCTACGAGAACATGGGCTTGGCCTCCACGCAGGCGCTGGGGCCGGTGCTCGACGGGCTGATGCGCAACACCCCCGAGGCCAGGCAGTTCATCGCCAGGGCGGAGGCCGAGGGCGTGCAGGCCGTGATCGCCGACCGCGACGGGCCCTTCGGCGACTACAGCCAGGGGCCGGCCGAGCACAAGCCCGACCCCACCAACGTGATCGAGCCGTAGCCTCAGGGCTGTACCCGGCGAGATCATCCAGGCCTTCTGGGACGACTGAGGTAGCTTCCGGGGATGGTCCTGATCGCCGGCTTGGCCGGGTTCTTCCTCCTGCCGACCCCCTGGAACGTGGTCGCCGTCGTCGCGGCGGCGCTGGTCGAGGTCGCCGAAGTGATGTTCTGGTTGCGCTTCCTGCGCCGCTACCGGGTGAGCACGGGCGCCGAGGGGCTGGTCGGCCAGAGGGGAGAGGTGATCGAGCCTTTCTCCGGCGGCTCGGGCCGGGTCCGCGTCCACGGCGAGATCTGGGCTGCTCGGCACCAGAGCCCGCTGACCAGCGGCGAGCGCGTTCGGGTGGTCAGGGTGGACGGGCTCACGCTCGAGGTCGAGCCGCAGCCCTAGACGGCTGACCGATTACCCCTGGGCAACGGAAAAGGGCCCCGGTGAAGGGGCCCCGTATCCGAAAGGACGTGCCGCCAATGATCCCTCTCACTGGCCCGTCGGTCCTTCAAGTCTTTTGAGCCGAATCGGCGGCCCGTGTACTTACCTTAACACCGAAGTTCGCCAGAGGTTTCGCTCGACCTGCTAACCCGGTTGAGGTATTCCACGGCTGGAAACCCCGCAAAGTGCGAGCATTGTGTCCGGGGACCACCCCCGACTCGGCCCGTTGTCCACTTCGTATAAGCAAAGACGCGATCGGGCCCCGGATCTTCGCCGTGCCGCCGTCCGTTCGCTCTCCGGGGACCTCTGAGCGAGCGCTAGACTCGCGGCCTCCCGGGCGCTTAGCTCAGTTGGGAGAGCGCCAGCTCGACAAGCTGGAGGTCACTGGTTCGAGCCCAGTAGCGCCCACTCGATCTGTTTCTGGCCCTCTCACTGAGAGCGGGTGTGGCCGAAGCTCCTGGCAGCCCGCGCGGCTCTGGCCCTGATCCTCCGCTTCACCGTGCGCCAAGCCGGCCTCACCGCGGAGAGCTTCGCCATCTCCTCGTCGCTCAGTTCCAGCGCGGCCGCGGCGACGTTGTCGTCCAGGTGCTCCACCGACGCGGTCCCAGGGATGGGAAGGATTGCGGGCGAGCGATGCAGGAGCCAGGCGAGCGCGACCTGGGCCTTGGTGGCCCCGCGCGACTCCGCGATCCGGCCGAGCGGGCCTCCGCGCCGGGTCGTCGCCCCGGTGTCGAGGGGTGCCCAGGGCAGGAACACGAGGCCGAGGCGCTCGCAAGTCTCGAGGACGTCGTCGAACCTGCGATCGCCGATGTTGTACCGGTTCTGGACCGAGGCGATCTCGACGACGCCCCGGGCCCGCTGGAGTTGATCGACGGTGACGTTTGAGATCCCCACGTGGCGGATCTTCCCTTCGCTGCGCAGCTCGGCGAGAGCTCCCACCGACTCTTCGTAGGGAATCCGCCGATCCGGCGCATGTAGCTGGTAGAGATCGATGCACTTGAGGCCCAGGCGCCGCAGGCTGCCCTCACACGCTCGCCGCAGGTACTCGGGGCGCCCGTCGGGCGCCATCTCGTAGGGCCCGCTGCGGGTCAGCCCTCCCTTGGTCGCGATAACGAGCTTGTCCGGATACGGGCGCAGCGCCCGGGCGATCAGGTTCTCGCTCACCTCCGGCCCGTAGGAGTCGGCGGTGTCGATCAAGGTAACGCCCAGCTCGACCGCTCGGCGCAAGAGCGCCTGGGCGGCGTCGGGGTCCTCGGGCTCTCCCCAGACGCCCGCTCCGGTGATCCGCATCGCCCCGTAGCCGAGGCGGTTGACCTCCAGCTCGCCGCCGATCGTGATGGTGCCGGCGGCGTCGGCGAGAGCGTCCGGGGCACCCATCTCGGGCAGGCTACCCCAACCTCATCGAGGCGCAAACGGGCCGCTCCGTGCGGCGGCCGGAGGTGATGTGATCGAGGGAGGCGGGTCACACGGGCGCTACTCTTATCAGGGATGGGAAGCGATGCGGCAGTGCGGCTGCGGCACGAAGGGCGGCGGGGCAAGCGCTGGGCGGCGGCCTGCGCGGCGCTGATGCCTTTGGCGCTGCTGATTCCGGGCGCGGCGGCGGCAGCGCCGCTGAAGCCGGATCTGGTCACGCTCGACGAGGGGAACGTGCGGCTCTGCCAGGAGATGCCGGCGCCGCTCCTCAAGACCGACGCCTGCATGGGCCAGGGCCGCACCGTCCTGCGGGTGCCGACCTTCATCGGCAACGCCGGCCAGGGACCGCTCGAGTACGTGCCTGCGGGCCCGGCCGACGACATCCCGGCCGACTGCCATGGAGACGGTGACCAGGACCTCGACGGGGACGGGGACCTCGAGGACAACGACGTCGTCGTGAAGCAGCGGATCTACGATGACGTGGACTTGAACGGCGTCTTCACGCGATCGGTGGACACCACGTCGACGTCAATCGTCGTCGGCTGCCGCTATTTCCACTTCGCGCACAACCACTACCACGTGGAGGCGTTCGCGGGGTTCGTGCTGCGAAGCGAGGAGACGGGCCAGGTGGTGGGCACCGGCAGCAAGATCAGCTTCTGCGTCTCCGACAGCGGCCCCTTCAACCTTTCACTGCCCGGCGCGCAACAGCCATCCGCCTACTACCGCGGGGGCTGCAGGAAGCAACTCTCGATCCGGGGCATCTCGGTGGGCTGGTACGACACCTACGGCTGGAAACTGCCCGGCCAGGAGATCGACATCACCGGACTGCCGGCGGGCTATTACTGCGTCATCGTCCAGGTCGATCCCGAGGACCGGCTCGACGAGACGAACGAGGTCGACAACGCCCGTTACTTCCGGACCTACATCGATCCCGCGG
>JBKJZF010000038.1:0-4189 GCA_046715315.1 Solirubrobacterales bacterium
GGCGCGCGCTTGGCGAGGCCGCCCATCTCGCGTATGTCCTCGGTCCCGGTGCGCTCGGCGAGCAGGGCGACGATCAGGAACAGCGGGGCGACGACGAGCCCGTGGTTGACCATCTGCAGGATGGCGCCGTCGGCGCCGTCGGGCGTCAGGGTGAAGATCCCGGCGGTGATGAAGCCGAGCTGCGCGATCGAGGAATAACCCGCGACCAGGCGGGCGTTGGTCTGCGTGAACGCCATCACCGAGCCGTAGAGGATGCTGGCCACCCCAATCGCCAGCATCACCTCCTGGAAGTTGATCGAGGCGTCGGGGTAGACCGGCAGCACGATCCGCAGGAAGCCGTAGGCGCCGACCTTCGAGAGCACGCCGCCGAGCAGCGCCAGCACCGGCAGGGGCGCGGCTCGGTATGCGTCGGGCATCCAGCCGTGGATCGGGAAGGCCGGCATCTTCACCAGGAAGGCCGCGGCGAAGAAGCAGAAGATCCAATCCTGGCTTCCCTCGGGAAGCGCGTGCGCGCGCAGCTCGGCGATCGAGAAGCTGAGGTGCCCCGTCTCCTGTGAGACGAGGATCGCCGTGGCGATCGCCGCGACCAGCATCAGCAGCGAGCCGACTAGCGTGTAGACGATCATCTTCATCGTCGCCGCCACCCGGTCGCCGCTGCCGAAGGAGCCGATCAAGAAGAAGAACGGCACCAGCATCAGGTCGAAGAAGAGGACGAACATCAGCAGATCCTGGGAGAGGAACGCGCCCAGCGTCGCCGTCTCGGCCAGGCCCAGAAGGAAGAAGTAGTTGCGCGGGCGGTCCGGAAGCCGCAGCGCCGAGAAGCCGGTCGCTCCGGCCCACAGCAGCGCCGTCAGCCCCACCAGGAAGATGCTGATCCCGTCGACCCCGAGCTGGTAGCGGACCCCGAGGTCTCCGATCCAGGACTCGTCGACCACGTGCTGGAGGCCGGGCAGGCCGCTGTCGAAGTCCGCGATCAGCCCGATCGCCAGCGCCAGCGTGACCAGCGTCGCGGCCACGGCCAGCGGGGCCGCGGCGCGGCGCGGCAGCGCCAGGCAGGCAATTCCCACCGCCAGCGGCAGCCAGAGGATGACGTTCAGCATCGCCTCGTGCCCCTCATGAGCTGGCCACCAGGAAGTAGAGCCCGAGCGCCGCGAAGCCGGTGATCACCAGCAGCGCGTAGGCGCGGACGAAGCCCGACTGCGCCGCCCGCACCATCGAGCTGACCCCGCCGACGGCGCCGACCGTGACCTTGACGATGCCGTCGACCACGACCCGCTCGATGACGGCGTTGCAGAAGCGGCCGACGGCGATCACGGGGCGGTAGACGAGGATGTCCTGGAGCTCGTCGAGATACCACTTGTGGATGAGGAAGGAATGCAGGCCGCGGAGGCGCTCGGCGAGACGCACCGTGACCCCCGGCGAGACCACGTAGCAGTAGTAGGCGAGCGAGATCCCGGCGATCGCGATCGCGCCGCCGACCGCGAGCCCCGCCCACGCCTCGCCGGTGGGGACGACGACCCCGAACAGCTTCGAGCCCTCGAAGCTGCCCGCGAGGAACTTCTCGACCAGGTCGTCGACCCCGGGGACCTGCACCAGCCCTCCGGTCACCGAGAGCACCCCGAGGGTCGCCATCGCGATCTTCATCGGCATCTCGCGCTCGGCGATGTGGTGCGCGGGCCCCGGGAACCCGACCTCGGTGTCCTCACGCTCCCCGGTCGCCGGGTTGGTGGGCTCGGCGTGGGCGAGGTGCCCCTGCCCCAGCTCCTTCGCCTCCTCGCAGGGCGGTCCGGCGACGACCCGGAAGCCGATCCGGAAGGCGTAGAACGCGGTCATGAAGGCGGCGATGTACATGCCGATGCCGAAGACCACGTAGATGCCGCCCCGGTGGAAGGCGAAGCCGATGATCTCGTCCTTGGAGAAGAAGCCGGACATCCCGGGGAACCCGGCCAGCGCCAGGGCGCCGACGATCAGCAGCAGCGAGGTGAACGGCATCGCCCGGCGGAAGCCGGACATCCGGTCGATGTCCTGGCGCCCGGCCATCGCCGCGATGACCGAGCCGGCCGCCATGAACAACAGCGCCTTGAAGAAGGCGTGGGTGATCAGGTGGAAGAGCCCCGCGGCGTAGGCGCCGATCGAGACGGCGACGATCATGTAGCCGATCTGGCTGATCGTCGAGTAGGCGATGATCCGCTTCAGGTCGGTGACCACGAGGGCGACCGTGGCGGCGAAGATCAGCGTCGCCAGGCCGACGAAGGCGGCGATGTCGGCCGCGGTGGGGGCAAGCTCGAACAGCGGGTGCGCGCGGGCGATCAGGTAGACGCCGGCGGTGACCATCGTCGCCGCGTGGATCAGGGCCGAGACGGGGGTCGGGCCCTCCATCGCGTCCGGGAGCCACGAGTGCAGCGGCAGCTGCGCCGACTTGGCGAAGGCGCCCACGCAAAGCAGCAGGCAGATCGCGACGACGACGCCCCCGTTGACCTCGAAGGCGCCCGGCGCCTCTTCGAAAACGGTCAGGTAGTCGAAGGTGCCGAGCTCGCGGAACAGCAGGAAGGCGGCCAGCACCATGCCGACGTCGCCGATCACGTTGATCACGAACGCCTTCATCCCGGCCTTGGTCGCCGTCGTCCGCCGGTACCAGAAGCTGATCAGCGCATAGGAGGCAAAGCCGACGAAGGCCCAGCCGACGATCAGCAGGACGAAGTTCCCGGCGAGGACCAGCAGCAGCATCGAGAAGACGAAGAAGTTGAGGTAGCTGAAGTAGCGCGCGAAGCCCTGGTCCGAGGTCAGGTAGCTGACCGAGTAGAGGTGGATCAGGGTGGAGACGCCGCTGACGACCAGGCACATCAACACCGACAGCGGGTCGACGAGGATCCCGAGCTGGATGTCGAGGCCGGCGGCCGACGCGTAGTCCCACAGCGACGAGGTCAGCTGGCGCGCGTCGGTGGGCTCGTCGAGGAGCATCACCACCGCCCCGATCGAGCAGAGGAAGGCGAGGCCGATCGCCGCGGTCGCGATCCACCCCGCGGTCCTCCCCGGGAGCGCCCGCCAGCCGAACCCGACCACGAGGCTGCCCAGCAGCGGGAACCCCAGGATCAGCCAGCCATAGGTAGTGGCGCTCACGCTAACCCCGCAGCTTGCGCATGTCGTCGACGTCGAGCGGCAGCCGCCGGCGGAACATCGCCACGATCAGCCCGAGGCCGACGACGACCTCGCAGGCCGCGACGACCATCACCACCAGGGCGAAGATCTGCCCCTCCTGGTCGCCGTTTGCCCTGGCGAAGGTCAGTAGCGCCAGGTTGCCGGCGTTCAGCATCAGCTCAAGGCAGAGCAGGATGACCAGCGGGCTGCGACGGATCAGCACGCCGCCGGCGCCGACGGCGAACAGCAGCGCCGAGAGGACGAGATACCAGCTGAGGTCCATCAGGGGGTCTCCTCCGAGCCCGCCGACACCGGACGCGAAGCGGAGGATGTCGGCGGAGTGGTGTGTTTCCCGGCGAGGACGATCGCCCCGATCGCTGCGACCAGCAGCAGCATCGAGGAGGCCTCGAAGACGATCAGGAACTTCTCCAGCATCAGCTCGCCGATCGCGCCCGGCGAGCCGAAGCCGAGGGGGATGGTCGGGCCGGAGCTGTCGAGCGTGCTCAGCGCCGTGCCGAGCACCGCGATCGAGAGCTCGACGAACAGCGCGGCGGCCAGCAGCGGAGCGAGCAGGCGCTGGCCGGGGATCGGCTCCCAGATCGGCTCCTCGACGTTGCCGACGTAGGCGGCGACGAACACGTAGAGGACCATCACCGCGCCGGCGTAGACGACGACCTGGGCCGCGGCGACGAACTCGGCGTGGAGCATGAGGAAGAGCCCGGCGAGCGAGACCAGATGCACGACCAGGGCGAGCACCGAGTAGAAGGGGTTACGAAGGGCGATCACCGCGATCGCGCCGCCGAGCGCGCCGAGCGCGCCGACGAAGAAAGCGATCACCTCCACCGCGCGGCACCTCCTCCGCTTCGCGTCCGGGGGTGCCGCGGTCTCATTCTCCCTCGCGCCTCAGGGGGGTGCGCTCGACCGAGTCCGCGAGCAGCATCTCCTTGGTGAAGATCAGGTCCTCGCGGTTGTAGTCGGCCAGCTCGTACTCGTGGCCCATCGTGATCGCGTCGAACGGGCAGGCCACCTCGCAGTAGCCGCAGAAGATGCA
>JBKJZF010000039.1:0-3232 GCA_046715315.1 Solirubrobacterales bacterium
CCGCTCGATCGGGTCGAGGGCGTCGATTCGCCGGCGGACGTCCGCCTCCGGCACCCCCGCCGACTCGCACAAGGAGGCCGCCCGCAGGCCCTCCTCGGTGCCGTCCACGTGCACCAGTTCAACCGCGGGCACGTCGCTGGCGTCGCGGCGGTCGAGGCCGAGGCGGGCGACCGCCCGCTCGGCCGCCGCGCGACGCTCCTGGAGGTAGCGCACCCAGTCGCCGCCGCGGTCCGGGCGCTCGACCCGCGAGAGGAAGCTCGGGATCACCTGCTTGAGCTCGTCCAGCATCAGCCCCGCGTAGGAGCGAGCCTCGGGCAGGGGCGAGGCCAGCATCCGCAACAGCAGCTGCTCGTAGGCCTGTCCCGAGGCGAAGATCCCGACGTGGCTCAGGGTCGCGGCCGGGAGCAGCCCGCGAAGCAGGTCCAGCGCCTTCGCCCGGATCGAGCCGCGCCATGCCCGCTCGGGCTCGTCGCCGCGGGGATAGCGCTCGGCCGCCCATCCCTCGACCTGCGAGAGGCTGCGCGAGTAGATCCCGAAGATCTCGTCGAGCGCCGCCCGGTAGGGGTCGCCGAGATCGTCGTCGCCGTAGTAGCGGTAGCCGCCGCCCGGCATCGGCTGGTCGTAGGGGATGTAGCGGGTGGACTGCTCCAGGTAGGCGGCCAGGCGCCCGCGCTGGAGGATCTTGGTGAGCACGTTCGAGACCCACTCGCAGGCGAGGTGCGCGCCCCCGACCTGGGCGATGGAGTCGTCGCCGTAGCCGACGAAGATGCGCTCGTAGAGGCCCGCGGCGCGCTCGCCCTCGATCCCGTCGAACGGCCGTCCACCCTCCGGCACCTCGGTCGCGAACTCGTCCAGGTACAGCCGCCGCAGCGATCCCGCGTACCGCGAGTAACGGGCGAAGAGCGCCCCCTTGACCGTCTCGGGCAGGTTGACCAGGCCGAAGACGGGCCCGTCGAGGTTCGTGAAGTGCGGCGCCAGGGCCTCTCGCTCGGCGTCGGTGAAGCTCTCCTCCGGATAGCGCACGGCGGCCATCCTATGAAGCCCGGCGGCGGGCGACTCAGCTCGCGGGGGGCGGCGCCGCCGCAAACAGCTCGACCGGGTGCCCGGCCGGCCCGACGGCCAACGCCCGCGGCTCACCCCACAGCTCGCGGGCGTCGGAGACCTCGAACCCCGCCTCGCGCAGGCGCCGGGTGGTCGCCCCGAAGTCGGCGGCGACCACGGCCACGTGGCCGAGCGCCGGCACCGCCGCCTCCTCGGTGTGGATCAGGTGGATCTGGTTCGACTCGCACTCGAGCCAGGTGACGTGCTCGGCGATCTCGGGCGGAGCCTCCACTCGGTCGAACCCGATCAGCTCCCAGAAGACGACCGTGCGCTCGACCTCTGCGGGCGTGACCTCGATCGAGACGTGGTGGAGCGCCGCCAATGCGGCCCTAGGAGATCAGGGCGCTGAGCGACTCGCCCGCCGCCGACGCCCAGTCGACCAGCGGCGAGGGCAGGACGCCGAAGAAGACGGTCGCGGCCGCCGCGAGCGCGGCAAGGGCGACGATCACGCGGTAGCCGCCGGCGCGATCGGCCTCGGGCGAGCCGCCGGCCATCGCCGGCATCGCGCCGGGCTCGGCCAGGGCCCGCTGTGGGGCCGGGCGCATCCAGATCGCCGCGACGACGCGCAGGTAGTAGGCGAGGGAGATCATCGTCCCGATTGCGATCGCCACCGCGAGCCAGGTGTAGGCGGCGTCGACGGCGGCCTCGATCAGGAAGAGCTTGCCGATGAAGCCCGCGGTTCCCGGCAGCCCGGCCAGGCCGAGCATCGAGATGGTCAGCGCGGCGGCCGGCAGCGGCGCCTCGCGGCCGAGGCCCTCGACCGAAGCGATGTCGTCGCCGCGACCGGTCTGGCGCTCGCGGATGACGATCACCGCGAAGGCGCCGAGGTTGATCATCGCGTAGGCGGCCAGGTAGAAGAGGAGGGCGTTCACCCCGGCCTCGGAGAAGGCGACGACGCCGACCATCATGTAGCCGGCCTGGGCGACGCCCGAGTACCCGAGCAGCCGCTTGAGCGAGCTCTGTCCGAGCGCTCCGACATTGCCGACCACGATCGAGATCGCCGCCAGCGCCGCCAGCGCCGGGCGCCAGTCGCTCGCCGCCGGCCCCAGCGCGACCTCGAAGAAGCGGACCAGGACCGCGAACGCCGCGGCCTTGGTGGCGACCGCCATGAACGCGGTCACCGGCGTCGGCGCTCCCTGGTAGACGTCGGGGGTCCACTGGTGGAAGGGCGCCACGGAGAGCTTGAACGCCAGCCCGGTGGCGGTGAGGGCGATGCCGATCAGGACCAGCGGGTCGTCGGCGAGGCTGGCGCCGATCGCCTCGCGGATGGCGACGAAGTCGGTCGAGCCCGACGCCCCGTAGATGAAGGCGAGGCCGTACAGCAGCGTGGCCGAGCCGAGGGCGCCGACGATCAGGTACTTGAGTCCGGACTCGAGCGAGTCGGCGCGCCGGCGGGCGGCGCCGCAGAGCACGTACAGCGGCACCGAGAGGAGCTCGAGCGCGACGAAGAAGACGATAAGGTTCTGCGCCTGGGCGAGCAGGACCATGCCGAGCACCGAGGAGAGCACCAGCGCCTGGAACTCCCCCTGGCCGGCGGGGCTGTGCTCGCCGTCGAAGGCCTCCTCGCCCCAGGCCAGCGGGATGACGAAGGCGGCGGCGGCGATCGCGATCAGCGAGACGGCGAGCCCGAGCTCGTCGAGGCGCAGCGCCCCGGCGACGAGGTCAGCACTCTCTCCCCACTGCCAGATGCAGAGCCCGGCGGCGGCCGCGAGCGACGCCAGGCTGACGGTGGAGGCGACGACGCGCGAGTGGCGGCCGGCGAAGGCCGAGGCGACCAACACCAGGCAGATGCCCGCCGTGAGCGCGATCACGGGAGAGATCCCGGCGTAGTCGATGTCGGGCGCGGTGAAGGTCATTCGCTACTCGCCACCAGGGCGGTCTGCTCGAAGGCCGACGCCTCACCCCGCTCCAGGATCAGCCCCGGGTACAGCGCGAGGCCGACGATCACGATCACAAGGGGAGCGAGGATGACGCTGTCACGCAGGGAGATCTCGCGCGAGGCACCCTCGTCGGCGAGGCGGTTGTGCATCGTCAGCTGGAACAGGCGCAGGGCGTAGAAGGCGGCGAGGACGACGCCGACCGAGGCCACCACCGCGAAAGCGATCTTCGTGTCGAAGAGCGCGTTGAGGAT
>JBKJZF010000040.1:0-6235 GCA_046715315.1 Solirubrobacterales bacterium
CACACGCCGGCTGGGGGCGGGGCGGGGCCCGGGCGCCGGCGCCGGAGCGACCGGAGCCGGCGCGGCCGGAGCCGCCGCCACCGTGGTGGGCGCCGGAGGCTCGGCGGCGATGCTCGCCAAGGGCGGCGCGGTGATCGCCGCGCTCGTCGTCGGCGCGGGCGCGGCCGGGGCCACGGGCGCAATCGACCTCCCCTTCGGCGGCTCGAGCGATGAGGCCGCCTCCACCCCCACGGGGGACACGGGCACCGCCACCGCGGCGCACGAGTCCTCGCAGGGCGCCGGCGCCGCGAGCAAGGGCTCAGCCGATTCCGCCGGCGACGGGTCGGGCAAGGGTTCCGGCCAGCAAGGCGAGGGCAAGCTCTCGGCCGACGAGCAGTCCCAGGGCGCCTCGCGCTCCCAGGCCGGCCAGCATGGCCAGGCGGGCGAGCAAGGCAACGGCACCCCCGCCCTCGGCGCCGGCACCGACCAGGCGCTCCCCCCGAACTCCGAGGGTTCCTCGCCGCCCGGCAACGCCGTCGGCAACCCGCACACCTCGTCGTCGCGCTCGACCACGCCGCCGCGCTCGGAGTCGGGCGCGGAGCACTCAACGCCGTCGGCAGCGGCGGCAATCCCCACGGATAGTCCCTGACAAACGCGCGGTCCGTGCGTTTTAGCCGAAGTCATCCATTCGAAACCACGGCCCGACCGGGCCAAGGAAGGTAGGAATCTTGAAGCGACTGACCATGATCGGGGCCTGTGCCGTCTCCTCGCTCGCGCTCGTCGGCGTCTCCGGCGCCGCGGCGGGCTCGAATGGCGAAAGCCACGGGCAAAGTGCCGCCGCGAAGCAGTGCGCCGCCCAGAAGAAGGCCGACAAGGGTGCGTTCAACGCGCTCTACGGCGAGCACGCGATGCGTGACTGCATCAAGGGCGAGGCGGGCGATCCGACCGTGCAGGAGTTCAAGAACGCAGCCAAGGAGTGCAAGGCCGAGCGCGACGCCGGCGCAGAGGCCTTCCAGGCCTTCTACGGCACCAACGAGAACGGCCGCAACGCCCTGGGCAAGTGCGTCTCCTCCAAGGTCAAGCACGCCCAGGAGCCAGAGCCCTCCTAGCCGACGGCACCAGCAGCCCCGCCGCGATCAGGAAGCAGACCGCGCCGACCAGGGTGAACAGGCTCGACGCGGGGGCGTCGAGGACCTGGTCGGTGGCGGGGACGACCACGGCCGCGATCGCCTCGCAGAGCTCTCGGCGGGCGGCCAGTCCGAGCTTGGCCCTAGGGTGAATATCCATCCGGGTCCTCCTTGCTTGAGGTGGTTGCAACCCCAAGCCTCGGGATGGACCCGGATGCCTTTTCGGCGCCAGGCCGCGGAGCCGCGGCCTGACCGCCTAGCTGTTCACGACGTCTGTGGGCAGGTCCCCTAGAGCGCGGCGGCGCGCTCGACGAACACGCGCCAGGCAGCGTGCTCCGTTGCGCGCCAGGCGTCGTCGCGGCGGGGCTCGACGCGCTCGCCGGTGGGGATCCGTTCGCCGATCGCCATGGTCGACTCCCAGATGCCGGCGCCGACGGCGGCCAGGGCCGCCGCGCCGGCGGCGGTCGCGTCGACCGCGCCGCGCTGGACCGGGATCCCGGCGGCGTCAGCCTGGAGCTGGAGCAGTGTCTCGTCGCGGGTGAGGCCGCCGTCGACGCGCAGGACCTCCACCGAAACCGACTCGCGCACTGCGGCGAGCACGTCGGCGACCCGCCAGGCGATCGCCTCCAGCGCGGCTCGGCCGACGTGGCCGGCGCGGGTGCCCGAGGTGAGCCCCGAGACAACCGCCCGCGCGTCCGAGCGCCACCAGGGGGCGCCGAGGCCGGCGAGCGCGGGCAGCACCCGCACGCCGCCCGCGTCCTCGACCTCGGCGGCGGCGGCCGCCAGGGCCGGGGCGTCCTCGGCGAGGCCCAGCTCGCGAGTCAGCCAGTCCATCAGCTCGCCCGCGGTGAAGACGCCGCCGTCGATCGCCCACTCGACCCGGTCGCCGACTTGCCAGGCGACGGTCGGCAGCAGCCCTCCGGCGGGCTTGGGCCGCTCGGCGCCGGCGTGGGCGAGGACGAAGACGCCGGTTCCGTAGGTCGCCTTGACCAGCCCCGGCTCGACGCAGCCGGCGCCGGCGAGCGCCGCCTGCTGGTCGACGCAACGGGCGCGAAGCGGCAGCTCGGCCGGCCAGCTGGGGTGGCGCAGGGTGCCGAGATCGCCGACGGTCGGTGCAAGCTCGGGCAGGGCGTCGGCGGGGACGCCGTAGATCTCGAGCAGCCGGGGGTCCCAGTCGGGGGCGCCGAGCTGGGTGCGCGAGGCGGTCGAGGGGTCGGTGGCGAAGCCGGCGCCGAGGCGGTCGCAGAGGAACGAGTCGACCGTGCCGAGCCGAAGCGTGCCGGCGTCGCGGGCGCGCTGCACCGCCTGGTCGTGCTCGAGCAGCCAGGTGAGCTTGCCGGCGGAGAAGTAGGGGTCGAGCGGCATGCCGCTGCGCTCCTTGACCTCGGCGGCGGTGCCGTCGGCCTCGAGCCGGTCGAGGATCTCCTGCGAGCGCTTGTCCTGCCAGGTGACGATCGGGGTGATCGGCTCGCCCGACTCGGCGTCCCAGGCGAGCACCGACTCGCCTTGGTGATCGAGCCCGCAGGCGGCGATCTCGGTCTCGGGCGAGTGTTGGAGCACTTCCTCCACAGCCTCCGTGACCGCGGTGAGCACCTCGGTGCCATCCTGCTCCACCCACCCAGGGCGGGGGTGGTGGAGGCGTTTCTCCCGACGCGCTTCGGCGAGCTGGTTCAGCTCCGAGTCGTAGAGGACGGCCTTGACCGCCGAGGTCCCCTCGTCGATACCGAGCAGCAGACTCATGCCGTCACGCTACCCGAGCCCGCAGCGGCGGGCGCTGCGCGGTTCGGCGCTGAGTGGCTCCGGGTCCGGCCGTGCGCGAATCTCGGCCGTTTCGGAGATGCTCGCGCCGATAATGTCCCAGGCGACCCCGGCCTGAGCTCTGCCGACGCGCCCGTCGCGACCCCACGGCGCGGGAGGCACCGGCTTTCGGGAGGTATGGATTGACCTTCGAGTACGACGTCGCGATTATCGGAGCGGGGGACGTAGGTGCCGCCATCGCGCGCGAGCTCGCGCGGTTCGAGCTGCGAATCGCGCTGATCGACGCTGGTGATGTCGGGGCCGGCACAAGCAAGGCGAACACGGCGATCCTGCATACCGGCTTCGATGCGAAGCCCGGCACCCACGAGGCGCGCCTCGTTGCCCGCGGCCATGACCTGCTCTTGGACTACGCGCGCCAGGTCGGAATCCCGATCGAGCGCACGGGAGCGCTGCTCGTCGCCTGGAACGACGAGCAGCATGCCCGCTTCCCGGCGATCCTCCAGAACGCTCGCAGGTGCGGCTATGAGCGCATGCGCGAGGTGCCCTCCGAGGAGCTGTATCGCCGCGAGCCGCACCTCGGGCCGGGCGCGCTGGGCGCGCTCGAGGTGCCGGACGAGTTCATCGTCTGCTCGTTCACGCCGCCACTGGCCTACGCCACCCAGGCCGTGCTCGCCGGGGTAACGCTGCGCCGAGGCGAGCAGGTCACGGGTCTGCTTCAGATCGATTCCGGCTGGCGAGTCGAGACTCCGCTTGGTGGGTTGACCGCCCGCTGGATCATCAACGCGGCCGGCCTCTACTCGGATGAGGTGCATCGGATGGCTGGACTCGGTGGCTTCACCGTCGTCCCGCGCCGCGGTGAGCTGATCGTGTTCGACAAGCTCAGCCGGCCGCTGGTGTCCCACGTCCTGCTTCCCGTCCCGACCGGAAACACGAAGGGGGTCCTCGTAGCACCGACCGTTTTCGGCAACGTCATCCTCGGGCCGACGGCCGACGACATCGAGCGCAAAGACGACACCGCTTCGACCGCGGGCGGAATCTCCAGGCTGCGGGTGCTCGGGCGGCAGCTGATGCCCGGACTTCTCGAGCACGAGGTGACGGCGGTCTACGTCGGTCTTCGAGCCGCGACTGAGCACCCGGACTACCAGCTCGAGGTCCACGGGCAGATGGGCTATGCGTGCGCCGCGGGGATCCGGTCGACGGGCCTGACCTCGTCGATGGCGATCGCGGAATGGGTGCGTGACGGACTCGCCGAGGCCGGGCTGGCGTTGCCTGAGCGAGAGGACGAGCTTCCCGAGATCAGCATGCCGAACATAGGGGAGGCCTGCTCACGGCCGTTCCGGGAGGAGGAGCGGATCGCCGCCGATCCCGGCTATGGCGAGATCGTCTGCTTCTGCGAACGGGTAACGCGTGGCGAGATCCGCGATGCGGCCGCGAGCCCGATACCCCCCACCGACCTCGACGGGCTGCGTCGCCGCACACGCGTGCTGATGGGCCGCTGCCAGGGGTTCTTCTGTGGCGCGCGCGTCGCGCGCGAGCTGGCCTCAGACAGCGGTCGCGACGCCGGCCAGCTCTGGGAGCGAGCCCGATGAACGTCGAACGCGTGGCCGTCGCGGTGATCGGCGCCGGCCCGTCTGGCCTCGCCGCGGCGACTGAGCTGCGACGTGCGGGTGCGGGCTCGGTCGTGGTGATCGAGCGCGAGAGCGAGCCGGGCGGCATCCCCCGGCACGCGCATCATCAGGGCTTCGGGTTGCGGGATCTGCGGCGGGTGATGTCCGGGCCCAACTACGCCGCGCGCTGGGCGGACCTCGCTGCCCGCGCGGGCGCCGACCTCCGCCTGCGAACCCAGGTGACCGGCTGGACGCCCGACGGCGCCCTTGAGGTCACCGCGCCGTCGGGCCGCGGCGCGATCTCAGCAGACGCAGTCGTCCTCGCAACCGGGTGCCGGGAGAGGCCGCGCTCGGCACGGCTCGTGCCCGGTACGCGGCCGCAGGGCGTGCTCACGACCGGAATGCTGCAGCAGCTCGTGTACCTCGCCAAGGAGCGGGTCGGGACCCGAGCCGTCGTGGTCGGCGCCGAGCACGTCTCGTTCTCGGCTCTGACGACCCTTGCGCACGGTGGAGCTCGCACCGTCGCGATCACCACCGAGCTGCCGCGCCATCAGTCCCTGGCCGTGTTCCGCATCGGTGCGGCGGCCAGGTTCCGGGCCCGGTTGCTCACCCGGACGGCCGTGACGGCGATCCGGGGCCGCCGGCGGGTGGAAGCAGTGGAGCTCGCCGATCTGGACTCTGGCCGCGTGCAGACGCTCGAGTGCGACGTCGTCGTGTTCACCGCCGACTGGGTCCCTGACCACGAGCTTGCCGTGCTCGGGGGAGCGGAGCTCGACCCTGGAACGCGGGGGCCATCGGTGGACTCGCGCCTACGGACGACGCGTCCGGGGCTGTTCGCCGCGGGCAACCTCCTGCACGGCGCTGAGACCGCGGATGTGGCCGCGCTGACCGGACGCCACGTCGCCCGCGGCGTGGTAGAGCACCTGGCCGGCGACCCGTGGCCTTCCGCGCGAGTGCCGCTGAGATGCGAGGAACCGCTGCACTGGATCGCCCCGAATGCGGTCACCGCGCGCCAAGGCTCGGCGTCGATCCCCCCCCGCCGCCGCTTCCTGCTGCGAGCGCACGAGGAGCTTCGCAGCGTTGAAGTCGCACTGACGCAGGACGCTCGGCTGCTGGCGCGGCAGCGTCTCGCGCGCGTCATGCCCGGGCGGTCGGCGGCGCTGGACCCGGAGTGGGCGCAGCGGGTCGATCCGCTCGGCGGCCCGGTGGTCGCCCGCGTCCTCTCGGCCCGCCGCTGAGTCGGGCTCGCCGATGCGGTCCTGGCCGCCGGGGCGGTTGACAACCGCTCGGCGATCTGAATAGGGTGCCATCGTCGATTAGGTCTAACTACCGCACCTTGACGGCCCCACTGGGGACGAGGGGGTGGGAGGAGGAGTAGCGAGATGGCCGATCCAGGCACCGGGGCTCAGCAGCCGGCGGCGGCACCCGCGGGCATGACCGACGATGAGCGGCGCCTGCACGAGCTGGGCTACAAGCAGGAGCTGTCGCGGGGCTGGTCGGCGTTCACCAACTTCGCGATCTCGTTCACGATCATCTCGGTCCTCGCGGGGACCTTCACCACCTTCGCCTTCGCCTGGCAGAACGGCGGCCCGATCGCCGCTTCGATCGGCTGGCCGGTCCTCTGCGCCTTCGTGCTGATGGTGGCCTTCTCGATGGCCGAGCTGACCTCGAAGTACCCGACCGCGGGCGGCCCCTACTTGTGGGCGTACGACCTCGGCGGCAAGGGCTGGAGCTGGATGACCGGCTGGTTCAACATCGTCGGCC
>JBKJZF010000041.1:0-2804 GCA_046715315.1 Solirubrobacterales bacterium
ACCGCGTCGGCCCCGAGGTCGCGGACGAAGAGCGTCAGCACGCCGACCACGACGAAGGAGAAGCCGACGGCGCGCAGCGTCTCGCGGCGACGGCCGCGCGCGAGCGCGATCGCGATGGCGTAGAGGACCACGGCCAGCGCGGTCAGCACCCAGGCGAGCGTCCGCAGCGCCTTCACGGCGGACTGGGCGGCCGAGAGCTCGTCCGACTGGATGATCTCGATGCTCGCCGCCTGCGGCGGAAGATCGTCATCGCCCTCTTCGTCGCGATCACGATCAGCAGCCTCGCCGGGTAGCGAGAAGGGCGCCCGCCGCCTCCTTTAGCGCCTGCGGGAAGTATGTCTTCTGAACACGTACGCTGAGAAGGAAGGCCTGGCTGGGACCAGGAGGGGTCGCGCAGAAACCTCGCAAATGTTGCGCACTAGCCCTAGAGAAAAACCCGCCACTACGTGTACAACGGGTAGGCGATGGCCGATCCAGGTCCACCAGACGATGCCCTGGTCGTTCGGGGCGGCCCCCGCGAGGCCATTGGACCCATGCGGTTCGGCGCCAAGCGGTCTTTGGGCACCTTCGGCTACCCGGCCCTGTCGGGGTGGTGCATCGAAGGCATGACCGCGCAGGAGATCGCCAGGGAGGTCGGTACCGGGCGCCTGCCCCACGACGCCATGCGCGGCGTCCCGGCTGGCGAACTGCGCGAGGGCGGCTACGAGGTCATCTGGAAGGGTCGACAGCATCACGTGCAAATCAAGCTGGATGCCCTCCCGACCGAGAAAGATGTTGAGAGACTTAATACGATCTACCCAGGCCCGGAGTGCAATCCTGTGGCCGAGAGCAAGGTCAATCCATGATCACCGTTGATTTCAACGAACTTGAGGAAGGCGGTCGCCTGACCGTCTCGATCTCCGATTCCTCGGTGCCGCTTGTGCCTGGGTGGAAGACCGTCCTCACGGATGGTCTGGGAAGTAGCTGCGTGGCTACCGTGAAGTCCGTATTTGGCGACACGGCGGACCTTCGACTTGATTGGAGCACTTGGAACAAGCCGAGGGTCTTTGCAATCAACGGCCTGCCCAAGTCCGGCGCCCAGATCCACCCGGACTACCTCGCCAAGCCCAAGACGGGCTCTGCAAAGACAGTGCCCACGCCCGCCTAGGCCCCCGGGGTAATCTCTGGGCATGGACGTGACCATGCTCCTTTGTGACGCGGCTGCGGAGTCCAACGGCAAGCTCTTTGTTCTGGGCGGCGGGTGGTCGGTGCTGCATGGTCCTAGTCCGATGGCTCTAGCCATCAAGCTCTCAGTGCCTTGGGATCAGGCAAATCAGCCGCACGCGATCCGGGCCGTTCTAGTATCGGCCGATGGGGATGTGGTGGACGCGGGGAATGGCCCCGTGACGGTTGAGGGGCAGGTTGAGGTTGGTCGTCCGCCCGGACTCAAGCCAGGGACGCCGCTTGACTCCCCGTTTGTCTTGAGCTTCCCGCCCCTAGAGCTGGAACCCGGAGGCTACGTCTGGGAGCTCGAGGTTGACGGGACGACGATGGCGCGCAACCCCTTCACTGTGCTCAGCCAGACAGGAGGCCAGTAGATGAACTACCCCACAAACCCGAAAACGGAAAATCCCGCTGGGAGTCCGACGATTCGTCCGGCCCCGCCGACGCCGCCGGCTCCTACCGTGCGGGAGAAGCAGTCGAAGGACCACCCGGAGGGCGAGTTCCTCCGAGACCTCGACAAGGCGTCCGCTAGGTCGCCTCGGCGTTCTTCCTAACGCGGTCCAGAATCGCCCATGGACCTGACCCGGGAATGGCTGGCGAAGTGATCGCCAACGCTCTGATACGAAGTCCACTCGTCGGTAAAGACCATCGACGCGGGCAGCACGTATCGCTGCGCGTTTCCAAGCAGTTGGCCCTGAGCGGTCGGGAACCACTATCGCGCGAACCCGCCCCGAACACGGTCGTGTTCTTATCGTGGGACCGCTTCGTCGCCTCACTCGGAATTTGAGGCTCGCTCGCTGGCGCGAGGCTTGCCGCCGACGCCGGTTTCGTCCATCTCGACTTGACCTTCCAGCGGCGGCTCATCCTCGCCCGGAGCCAGTAGCTCGCGGATGCGCTTGAACATCCGGTGAGCCGTCTTGTAGGTCACGCCAATCTCACGCTCTAGCTGCTTGGCGCTGATCCCGCAGCGTGTGGACGACATGAGGTAAACGGCCCAGAACCAGAGCTGGAGGCTCGTCGTGGACTTGTGGAAGATCGTGCCAGCGGTCGGGTAGACCTGATGGCGGCAGTACTGGCAGGAGTACGCCGAGCGGCCCTTGATCCGGTGGAACTTCGTGGCCTTGCCGCAGCTAGGACAGTCGGCCCCATCCGGGTAGAAGCGGTCCTTCAAGTAGTCCAGACAAGCCGCGTTGTTCGGGAACAACTCCATGAATCGCGAGTAAGTCATCTGACTCTCGCTCGACCCAGAAGCGGCTACGGAATCTCTCTTTCGTGCGCCCATGCAGGGAGAAGCTATCATACCACGTACGTGTTGTTAAGACATTCTTCCCGCGCCTGCTAACACTCTCCGCTACCCTTCTGGACCCTCACCTCGCGCAGCTCCCGGGCGGTTGGGACCGGGCGCAGGATTAGCGCTGAGGCCGGAGAAAGAGGCTCCGTTATGGCCCTGTTGGGGACACGTCAGCGGCGCAATCGCGCCGGATCGAAGCCGCGTCGGCGCGGCGAGCCTGACGCTGCCCGCTCGGGGCAGCGCCCGCCGATCGTCGAGCTTCGCGAGGCGACCGTCGTCTACCCCGGCGGGCACGTGGGCCTCGAGCGCG
>JBKJZF010000042.1:0-4536 GCA_046715315.1 Solirubrobacterales bacterium
GATCCCGACCGAGCGCAGGAGCTGCTGCGGGAAGACGAGCAGGCTCGCCATCGCGCCGGCGACCGTGACGGCGCTGAAGCTGACCGCACGTCCAGACGTGGACAGGGTGCGCTGCAGCGCCTCCGGGACCTCTGACCCTCGGGCCAGCTCCTCGCGGAAGCGCGAAACGATGAACAGCGAGTAGTCGATCGCGAGGCCGAGCCCGAGGGCGGTGATCACGTTGGTCGCGGTCACGGTTACCGGAACCACCTCGTGGATCGCTCGCATCGTGGCGAGGGCGCCGACGACCGCGATCCCCCCCAGCACCAGCGGCAGAGCGGCGGCGACCAGGCCCCGGAAGAACACCAACGAGAGCACCAACAGCAGCGGGAAGGCGAACAGCTCGGCGCGGCGCAGGTCCTTTTCGGATTGCTCGGCGATCTGGTCGTCCGCCATCACCACCCCGCCGAGCTTGACGTCGTCCTGCCCGGCGAACTCCTCCTTCACGGCGGGGGCGACGTCGGCGCTGTCGGCGTCGGCATCGACCTCCCCGACCACGAAGGCGCTCTGGCCGTCACGGGCGATCAGCGCCGGCTGTGGCGGCGTGTAGGGGGTGAGCACGTGCTCGACCCCCTCGACCTCGCCGAGCGTGGAGGCGACCTCGATGACCCGCCCCCGGCCGTACGGCGACTGCGCCGGGACCCCAACCAGGGCGATCACCGTGCCGTCCGCGCGGATCCCGGTGACCTGCTCGAGCGCTTCACTCGCCCTCGCGCTATCGGTGCCCGGATCTTGGAACTCGTAGGGGTCGAGGGCGTCGAAGGCCGTCATTCCGACCGGGGCTGCGAGCAGAATCGCGATCCCGGCAACGAGCAGGATCCGCTTGGGGGCGCGGATCGCAATGCCCGCCATGCGGGCAGCGAGCGGCTGCCTCTCGCGCCGGCCTCGAGTCCGTTCGGGCGCCATCCCGCAGCAGCCTATCCGCCACAGGGGGAGCGCCGATCAGGCAGGCGACGGTCGGCCCGGAGCGGCTTGGGATCGCAACGCGAGCGCGAGACCCGAGATCAGGACGATCGCCCACGCGCCGACCCACACCCAAGTGCCGAGCGCGGCCCAGTCAACCGTGTCTTCGGAGCGATCGACGATCACCAGGCCGAGGATCGCGAAGGCGCCGACCACCATCTGGATCACGCCGACGAACAGCAGCTCGATCGGGGCGGCCGCCCGTGAGATCGCGACCGCGGCCACCGCCAACGTGATGATGATCGCGCTGTAGAGGCGCGCGTGGAAGGCGTCCACCTCCCACGGCCAGAAATCGACGAAGGTCTCCGGCGCCACCAGGAGACCGACGCCATAGGCGCCAAGCAGCGTCGCGGTGACGAGCAGATAGGTGCGCCAGGCCGGCGGAGTGGGCCACGGATCGGCCGGCGGCAGGCTGCGTGAGCGCAGGTAGACGTAGCCCGTGGCAAGCGGAATCGCCACGTAGAGCACGAACCAGATCCAGGTCCCCGGATTCGCCCCGTCGAATCGATCGGTGTACAGCAGCGACACCAACAGCACCAGGCTCGTGAACACGCACACCATCAGAAGGGCCACCCGCCCCGGCGCCCATCGGAAGGACGCCTGCCAGAACAACACGGCCGCCAACGACGCCAGGTAGACGGCGCCGATGAAGCGGATGTTGAAGGGCCCGCTCTCCCACGGCAGCTCCTGCAGCGCCGTCTCGGGAAAGAAGAAGGGGACGATGCCCGCGACCGCCAGCACGCCCGCCTCGACGGCTATCAGGGCACGCAAGGCCGACGGCATGACAGGGTTGGCGTCCTGAGGCTCCATCGTCCGGGGTGCGGAGATCATATTCCGGGTTGCCAGAAACCCCGACGAGTCGGCGCGCGGCAGCGCATCTCGGCGAGCGCCATCTCCGGGAACGGGATGAGCGCGAGGCACGCGGCCATGTAGGGTCGCATGATGGGGAGGGTTCTCTGATGCCGGACGTTCGCGGAGCGGGACCACCCATCTCACGCACACTGAACATGGTCACCGGCGTCGAGGTGGTGGTCGTCGGGATCACGTGGGCGACCCTGCTTTTCGTGCCCGGTTGGGCTCGCGACCAATGGCCGTGGGAGCTGACGCCGTTTAACGCGGCGTTCCTGGTGGCTGTGTACCTCTCCTCCTGGATTCCGCTCGTCTTCCTCATGGTCGCGCCGCGCTGGTCGCCCGCCCGGCCAGTCCTGTGGATGATCTTCACCTTCACGTTCGTCGTGCTCGTCGCGTCACTCGTCGATCTCTCGCGCTTCGACGGCGACCGCTGGTCGAACCTCCTGTGGTGGCCGCTGTACGTCTTCCTCCCGATCAACTCGGCCGTTCACCTATGGCTATATCGGCATCTAAACCCGGCGGCGAGCGAGCCATCTTCTCCCCGTCGGCGTTTCGCACTGCTCGCCCTTGCGGGCGTGTTCGGCGCGTACGGGATCTACCTGCTCGTCGCGCCGGTCGACGCAAGCGCCTGGTGGCCGTGGCCGGTGGACGCCTTCCACGGCCGCATCTACAGCGCCGCGTTCTTCACCGGTATGGCCGGATGCCTGGTCATCGCAAGATCGGCATCCGCGCTCGAGCGACTCGCCATGGGGTCGATCATCGGGGCACTCGGCGTCGTCTCCATCGCGAGCATCGCCGTCGCTGACCTCTCGCAGAACCAGATCAACTGGTCCGACGCTGGAACGCTCGCGTGGTCCGCGGCATGCCTGGTTCTCGTTGCGATTGGCATCGCGGTAGCCGCGGTTTCATCTCGGCCGTCTGGCTGAAGCGGCTGCTTCAGGCGGACGCGGTGGTCGAACAGCCGTCGGGCAGGTGCTCAAAGCTACGCGTTAGCTCGCGTCGCGCGCCTGCGGCTCCGGCAGGCGCACGTCGTAGCCCCGCAGCTTCGCGAGGCGCGCGCCCAGCGGCGCCAGCAGCGCGCTCTGCAGCGCGTGCGGAAACCCGGCGGCGAAGCTCTGAGACCGGGTGTGGTGCGCGACGGCGAGCGCTGCCGTGAGCGGGATCTCTCCCTGCTTGTCGGTGCGCCCTTCGGTCATCAGATGGCCGAGCGTCTCGAAGTAGCCGAGCGAGAAGTCGCTCGCCGGCTCGACGGAGTGCCGGATCACGAGGTCCTCGGTGGCCGCGTTGTAGGCGTTCACGTGGTCGCGCTCGCGGGGGACCTCGAGGGCATCCGCCGGCCCGAGCTCGATCGTGCGCCGTCCAAGCTTGACCGTCGCGTAGCCGGCCTCCACGACGAAGCGCTCGACGAAGTCCATGTGGACGTGCGGCGCCGTCCTGCCGGTGCGCGGCTTGATGACGCGCCTGAGCTCGAGGACCCGCTGATCAGGGCCGGGAACCCGCAGGACCTCGAGGCTGGCGCCCAGCTTCGGGGCCGTGAAGTGAGCGCCGACCTCAAGCACGAGCGGAGCCTACACCTGGCGCTCGGGACCACGATGCTGCTTCCGTTCCGGGCGCTCCGGCTCGGGATAACGTTAGGCGCCGGGCCCCAGGCGGAAGCGCAACGCCCAGGAGCGATGCTCGCACTCACGCGCGCGGGCATCGTGCTGTTGCTCATCGGGGCGGGCTATCTCGCTGCCATAGCGGCAGGAGCTCTCGGGGTATTCGTCGCGCGGAGCTACGCGTCGGTGCGCGCGCTCGTGCCTGGGTTCTGCGCGCTCGGGATCAGCCTGCTCGCGGCGACCCTGATCGACGCCGCCGCGAAGCGAGCAGCCATTGCGATGGAGCTAGCCGGGCTCGAACCGGCGACCTCCTGGGTGCGATCCAGGTCGGTGCTCGGAGCCGAGAGCTGGCGTTTGCGGCTCTAGAAAGCGGAATCTGGACAGGATCTCAGCCCGCGGGCGGGCGACGACAGTCCTTGCCGCCCACGCGGACGACTGGCAGGGCCAGGTCGGCGCCCTGTGGCTCCTCGCCAGGGGCGGGGAAGAGCGCGCACTCCGCGGGGGTCGCGCAGCCACACTCCTTCGCCACCTCGAGCCAACCCTTCATGGCCTTGGTGCGCTCGAGAAGCGCCTCAACCTCGCCGAGCTTCTGGCTTGAGAGTGAGCGCATCGGCTCGCCCAGGCTGTTGTCGCCATCGACGCCTTTGACCAGCTCTTTGATCTCGCGCAGCTTGAACCCGGCGCTTTTGGCGACACCGATGAACCCCAGCTTGCCGAGCACATCCACTTCGTAGCGCCGCTGGCCTCCCAGGCGGTCGGGCTCGGGAAGGAGGCCGATCCGCTCGTAATAGCGGATCGAAGACGTCGCCACTCCGGCGCGCTGCGCCACCTCGCCGATCGACAGCTCCGGGAATCCATCCATCTTCGACCAAGCCCTTGACTTGAACCGTGGTTCAAGTGGCATGGTAGCTCGCGAACGGTCATATCCATCACAACCGAGGAGGTACACGATGATCGCCAGGGCCAGCACATCTTTCGATCTCGAAGCGCTCAGGCGCGCCTACGAGGAGTGGGACATCGAGGCCCTACTCGCGCTCTACGCGGACCAGGTCGAGCTGATCCAGATCGACCGCGACAACCCGCC
>JBKJZF010000043.1:0-5582 GCA_046715315.1 Solirubrobacterales bacterium
CGATCGTGATCGCCTTTCTGCTCTCCGACTCGATCGGCCAGGGGGTGTTCACCGCCGCGATCGCGATCACCGTCGTCAACATCCCCCAGTACTTCCGCGTCGTCCGAAACCACGTGATCAGCGTGCGCGAGGAGTCCTACGTGGAGGCAGCGCGGGCGCTCGGCGCGCCTCGCTGGACGATCATCCGGCGATACGTCTTCTACAACGTGATCCAGAACGTGCCCGTGATCGCCACGCTGAACGCCGCCGACGCGATCCTGACCCTGGCTGCGCTGGGCTTCCTCGGCTACGGGATCCAGCCGACCGAGGCGGCCGAGTGGGGCTACGACCTGCAGCGGGCGATCGACGACGCCGGCGCCGGGATCTGGTGGACCGGGCTCTTCCCGGGGCTCGCGATCGTGCTGCTGGTGACGGGCTTCACCCTGGTCGGCGAGGGGCTCAACGACCTCATCAACCCGCTGGTGCGACACCGCCGGATCTCAAGGCCCGACATCTCCGCCGAGCATCCGCTCGGCTCGGGGGCCGTCGCCCCCACGGCCGACGTGCCGGGACCGACCGGCGAGACTGAGGTGCGCCGTGAGTGAGCCGGTCCTATCCGTCAACGATCTGCGCGTCTGGTACGGCACGGAGTCCGACCCCGTGCGCGCCGTCGACGGCGTCTCCTTCGAGATCAACCCCGGCGAGACGCTCGGGCTCGTGGGCGAGTCGGGCTGCGGCAAGTCGACGCTGGGCCGCGGCGTGCTCGGGCTGCTCCCCGAGAGCGCGGCCGTGCACGGAGCGGTCCGCTACGGCGGGCGGGACCTCGTCGGCATCCCCGCGAAGGAGATGCGCGAGCTGCGAGGGCCGGAGCTGGCGCTGATCTTCCAGGAGCCGATGACCCGGCTGGACCCGCTGGTCTCGATCGAGCAGCATTTCCTGGAGATGCTGCGAGCGCACGAGTCCGATCTCGACAAGACCGAGATGCGCCGGCGCTCGCTGGAGGCGCTCGCCGGCATGGGCATCCCCCCCACCCGCTTCAAGCAGTACCCGCACGAGTTCTCCGGCGGGATGCGCCAGCGGATCATGATCGCGCTGGCGCTGGTGCTGCGCCCGAAGCTGGTCGTCGCCGACGAGCCGACAACGGCGCTGGACGTGATCGTCGAGGCCCAGATCCTCGGGATCCTGGCCGACCTGCGCGAGAACTTCGACACGGCGCTGCTGCTGATCACCCACAACCTCGGGATCGTCGCCGAGGCCTGCGACCGACTGGCGGTGATGTACGCCGGCCGGATCGTCGAGGAGGGGGACTCCCATCAGGTGTTCGCCCAGCCCGCCCACCCCTACACCCGCGAGCTCCTGCGCTCGATCATCTCGCTGCGAACCACGGGTTTGCACTACATCCCCGGGGCGCCCCCGAACCTGATCCACCCGCCGTCGGCCTGCCGCTTCCACCCGCGCTGTCCGAGCGCGATGGCCGTCTGCGCGGAAAAACAGCCGCAGGAGGTGCGCCTGGCCGGCGGGCAGCGGACGGAGTGCTGGCTGCACGGCCCCGCCTCGGAGATCCCGCCCGGCGGGACCGAGCCGCTCGAGCGCGAGGAGATCGCGCTCGCGGAGGAAGCGTGATCGAAGCTCGCGACCAGCCGATCTTGCAGGTTCGCGACCTGCGCACCCTGTACTCGCTGCGGGGCTCGTTCCTCGATCGCCTGCGCGGCGCCGAGGCGGGCTCTGTGAAGGCGGTGGACGGGGTCAGCTTCGACCTGCGCCGGGGCGAGGTCCTGGGGATAGTCGGCGAGTCGGGCTCGGGCAAGACGACGCTGGGCCGGACCCTGCTCGGCCTGGTCGAAGCCACCGCCGGCTCGATCCTGTTCGAGGGCCAGGAGATCGCCGGCCTGCGCGAGCCCACCTTCCGCGAGCTTCGCCGGCGCCTGCAGATCGTCTTCCAGGACCCGCACGCCTCGCTCAACCCGGCGATGACGATCGGCGTTTCGGTCGGCGACCCCCTGCGCTTCCACAAGCTCGCCGACGGCCCGGAGGAGATCGACGCGCGCGTCGTCGCGGCGCTCGAGCGCGTCGGGCTGGACCCGGCCCGGCAGTTCATGGACAAGTACCCGGGTGACCTCTCCGGCGGCCAGAAGCAGCGGGCGGTCCTCGCCCGGGCGATCATCCTCGACCCCGACGTCCTGATCGCCGACGAGCCGGTGTCGATGCTCGACATGAGCGTGCGGGCGAAGATCCTCGAGCTGATGATCGAGCTCAAGGACGAGCTCGACCTGACCTACGTCTACATCACTCACGACCTCGCCACGGCCAAGTTCTTCTGCGATCGGATCGCGATCATGTACCTGGGAAAGATCGTCGAGATCGGCCCCGCCGCCCAGATCTACGACGACCCCAAGCACCCCTACACGGTCGCCCTGCTGCGGGCGATCCCCGAGCCCGACCCCACGCGCAGCGTGCCGCGAGACCTGCCGCGCGGCGAGGTGCCGGACGCCGTCACGCCGCCGCTGGGATGCTCGTTTCACCCCCGGTGCTCGCGGGCGTTCGAGGTCTGCGGGTGGGAGAGCCGCGACCTGCGGACGCTGCTGGAGTTGCGCTGGACGCGCCTCGATGAGCAGGAGTTCGAGCGCGAGCGGGCGCTGATCGGCGACATCGACGCCCTCGACGCGCCCGCGACCGAGTGCGTGCTGCCCGCGGCATCGGGGTGCGACGGCGAGGACGTCGCCGCGGTGCTCGAGAGCCTGCGCGCCGAGGACCCCGACGATCCGTTCTGGCGCGGGGTCGCCGGCACCGAGGTGGAGGCCGACGGCGTCCGGGTGCGCTTCCGCGAGGGCATCGAGCCGCGCGAGCGCGAGGCCGGGGCCGCGCGCGTCCTGTGCCACCTCTTCGACCAAGAGGCACTGGCCGCGGCGCGCCGGGCCCGAGCCTAGGCACGCGCAAGCGGACTGCGGCTAGACCTTTGCGGTGACGTAGGCGAGGATCTCGACCACCTGCTCGGGCTCGCGCGCCGTCGCCATCGCCGCCCGGTCGATCTCCTTCAGGGCGTGGTCGTGCTCGGGCGGATGCAGGGTGATCACCGGCTTGCCGAGGGCCGCGGCGAAGCCGGCGTCGAAGGCGGCGTTCCACTGCTTGTACTGCTCGCCGAAGCGGACGACGACGACGTCGGCCCGGCGCAGCATCGTCTGCGTGCGGATCGCGTTGACGCCGGCTCCCTTGTGGTCGTGCCAGAACTTGTCGTCCTCGGGGCCGAGCACGACGCCGGCGTCGTCGGAGGCTCCGTGGTCGGTGACCGGGGCCAGCAAGGTCACGGGGAGGGCGGCCTCGCTCACCCCGTCGGCGATCCGCCGGCGCCAGTCGGAGTGGATCTCGCCGGCGAGGTAGACCCGCCAGGCGAGGGGCTCGGCGTCGAGTTTGGCCATCTGCTCCTCCAATTCGGTCGCCGATCCAATCTAGCGAGGGGGCGATAGGCCCGCCGCGACGTAGAATCGCGGCGACCGAGGAGAGGAGCGCGAGTGTCGGAACAGACCAAGTACCTGCTGAGCGAGTCCGAGATCCCAACGAGCTGGGTCAACCTGCTCGCCGATCTGGGGCCGCCGCCGAACCCGCCGCTGGACCCCGGCACCGGCGAGCCGCTGGGCCCGGAGGCGCTGGCGCCCCTGTTCCCGATGGCGCTGATCGAGCAGGAGGTCTCGGCCGAGCCGGAGATCCCGATCCCCGACGAGGTCCGCGAGATCTACAAACTGTGGCGCCCGACCCCCCTGTTCCGCGCCCGCCGCCTCGAACGCGCGCTGGATACGCCCGCGCACATCTACTACAAGTACGAGGGCGTCTCGCCCGCCGGCTCGCACAAGCCCAACACGGCGATCCCGCAGGCGTTCTACAACCGCGAGGCGGGCATCCGCAAGCTCGCGACCGAGACCGGCGCCGGGCAGTGGGGCTCGGCGCTGGCGCTCGCCTGCCAGATGTTCGGCCTCGAGTGCGAGGTGTTCATGGTCGGCGTCTCCTACGACCAGAAGCCGTACCGCCGGGCGATGATCGAAGCCTGGGGCGGGACCGTGCACCGCAGCCCCTCGGAGCTCACCGAGGCCGGCCGATCGCAGGCCTCACACGAGTCCGGCAGCCTCGGCATCGCGATCTCGGAGGCCGTCGAGGTCGCCGCCGCGAGCGAGGACACCAACTACTCGCTGGGCTCGGTGCTCAATCACGTCTTGCTGCACCAGACGGTGATCGGCCAGGAGGCCCTCGACCAGATGGCTGCCGCCGGCGAGTATCCGGACGTTGTCGTCGGCTGCGTCGGCGGAGGCTCCAACTTCGCCGGGATCGCCTACCCGCTGATGCGCCGGCGCCTGCGCGAGGGGTTGGACACGCGCTTCCTCGCGGCCGAGCCCGCCGCCTGCCCGACGCTGACCCGCGGTGTGTTCGCCTACGACTACGGCGACACGGTCGGGATGACCCCGATGATGCCGATGTACACCCTCGGCCACAACTTCGTGCCCCCGCCGGTGCACGCGGGCGGCCTCCGCTACCACGGCGACGCGCCCAGCCTCTGCGCGCTGGTCAAGCAGGGGCTGGTCGAGGCCCGCGCGATCGCCCAGACGGAAGCCTTCGCTGCCGCCGTCGCCTTCGCCCGCGCGGAGGGGATCATCCCCGCCCCGGAGCCGGCCCACGCGCTGCGCGTCGTCTTCGACGAGGCCGAGGCGGCCAAGCGGGAGGGCGACGAGCGCGTGATCCTGGTCAACCTCTGCGGCCACGGCCACTTCGACATGGCCGCGTACGCCGCCTACGCCGCGGGTGAGCTCCAGGACCTGGAGTTCTCGGAGGCCGAGATGGAGGCCGCCCTCGAGCGCCTCCCCGAGGCTCCCGCGCCGGTCTAGATGCCTCTGGCCGATATCGCTGTGTCGGGTGCGTTTCGGTGCGCGACACGGGGACCACGATCAACGACAACCCGCGGGTTGAGATGGTCTTCCGGGTGGAGCCACTCGACGGCGGGGCGGCGTTCGACCTGACCAAGAAGACGACCGTCTCGCGGGTGGAGATCCCCCGCCAGGGCGACCGCTATCCGGTCTGGTACGACCTTCGTCGGGATGAACGCCCCGGGCGCCCCGGTCGCGGCCGCCGCGCAGGGCCCGGACACCGTGGCCCAACTGGCGCAGCTTGCCGATCTGCACTCGCAGGGCCACCTCACGGACGAGGAGTTCGCCGAGCAGAAGGGCAAGCTGCTCGGCTAGGCTCCGCCTGCGAGCGGGCCGCCCGGCGCGACCGTCGTCGCGCCCGCTCTCGGTATCGTCACCCCCTCCTCGGAGAGGTGACCGAGTGGCTTAAGGTGCACGATTGGAAATCGTGTGGGCGGTTAACGCTGCCTCGTGGGTTCGAATCCCACCCTCTCCGCTGAATGGTTGCTTGGTTCAGCCGCGTGCGTCGTGCCCAGCCGCTTCCGGACGTCGTCCAAGGCAAGCAGTCCGATGCAGCAGTCCGGACGACGATAGGACCGATGCACAAGCCCGCGCCATATGCGTAGCTTGAGCCCCCCTCTCGCTTCTCGTTGGGCTAAGGATCACGCGTGGTTCGCCCGACGACAGAGAAAGCCCCAGTTGAAAGCCCAACGC
>JBKJZF010000044.1:0-3125 GCA_046715315.1 Solirubrobacterales bacterium
TCACGGCCGAGACCCACATGGTAGCCGAGGGCGTTCGCAACTCGATCGCCATCTCAACCCTGGCGGCGCGCAACAACATCGAGATGCCCATCACCGAGCAGATGGTGGCCGTGCTCTACCACGGCAAAGATCCTCGCAAGGCGGTCGAGGAGCTGATGACCCGCGGGCTCAAATCGGAGACCGAGCTTTGACGATTCTCCAGAATCAATCCCACCAGGCCGTCCTGATCCTCGACTTCGGCAGCCAGTTCACCCAGTTGATCGCCCGCCGCGTGCGCGAGAACCGGGTCTACTGCGAGGTCCACCCCTTCGACCTGCCGCTCGCGGAAATCCGGCGGCGCCAGCCCATCGGCCTGATCCTCTCCGGCGGCCCCCAGAGCGTCTACGAGCCCGGCGCGCCCACGGCCAAGCCCGAGCTGTTCGACGCGGGCGTGCCCGTGCTGGGGATCTGCTACGGCATGCATGTCATGGCGCACGAGCTGGGGGGAGGCGTCGAGGGATCGAGCCACCGCGAGTACGGCCGCGCCGAGATCTCCATCTCTGACGAGGCGCCCGGTAAGCTCTTCGAGGGCCTGTCCACCTGCGAGACCGTCTGGATGAGCCACGGCGACCGCGTGCGCGGCCTGCCGCCCGGCTTCCGGCCCACGGCCAGCACCAGCAGCGTGCCCCTTGTGGCGTTCGAAAACCCGGAGCGCGGGCTCTACGGCATCCAGTTCCACCCCGAGGTCTCCCACACCGTCTCCGGCGGCGAGATACTTCGCAACTTCCTCTACGGCGTCTGCGGCGCCCTCGGCGACTGGCGCATGGCCTCCTACCTCGAAGAGGCGGTGGCCACCATCCGCGACAGGGTGGGGGAGGGCAAGGTCATCTGCGCCCTTTCGGGAGGCGTGGACTCTTCGGTGGTGGCGGCTCTTCTGAAGCGCGCCGTGGGCGAGCGCTCCACCGCCATCTTCGTGGACAACGGCGTGCTCCGCAAAGACGAGGCCACCCAGGTCGTCCACAGCCTGCGCGACGGCCTCGGCATCCCCGTTCTCGCCATCGACGCCCGGGAGCGGTCCCTCGGGGAGCTCGCCGGCATCTAGGAGCCCGAGAAGAAGAGGAAGACCATCGGCCGCGTCTTCATCGACGTCTTCAAGGACGAGGCGAAGAGGCTCGAGGGCGTAGCCTTCCTCGCCCAGTGCACGCTCTATCCGGACGTTATCGAATCCGTCTCCGTCAAAGGGCCCTCGGCCGTCATCAAGACCCACCACAACGTCGGAGGACTTCCGGAGAAACTGGGTCTGGAGCTGATCGAGCCGGTGCGAGAGCTCTTCAAAGACGAGGTGCGCCGCCTCGGCGCGGAGCTGGGGCTGCCGCATGAGTTCTTGACGCGTCACCCTTTCCCCGGGCCGGGGCTGGCCGTGCGGATTCCGGGGGAAGTCACGCGGGAAAAGGTGGCCCTGCTCCAGCGTGCCGACGAGATCGTCTTGGAAGAGATCCGCGCCGCGGGCCTTTACGAAGCGATCTCGCAAGCGTTCGCCGTCCTTCTCCCGGTCCGATCGGTGGGCGTGATGGGGGACAGCCGGACTCACGAATACGTGATGGCGGTGCGCGCGGTGCAGACCACGGATTTCATGACCGCCGACTGGTTCCGCATGCCGCACGAAGTCTTGGACTCGATCGCGCGCCGCGTGGTGGGATCGGTGCGCGGCATCAACCGCGTCGTGTATGACGTAACGTCTAAGCCTCCGGCAACGATCGAGTGGGAGTAAGAGCGGGCCCCGCCGAAGCGGGGTCCGCCGAATGGCCGGAAGAACTCCCGGACGCTACTGCACGTCGAGCGCCGTATCGTCAATGACGAACGAGGTCTGCAAAGAGAAGTCTTCCTCTCCGAGGAAGTAAATGCGGATCGTCTGACCCGTGTAGGCAATCACGTTGAAGGACTTCTGGACATAGGTGCTGCTTGCGTCCAGGTTCGAGTAGGTCGCCAGCGTCTCGATCACGCCATCGGCGGTGTCCCGGATCTGGACCTGGAGCGTATCGAACGGCGTCGTCGTCGTGGTCTCCGAGGTGTCAATGCGGACCCAGAAGGACAGCGTGGCCGAAGTCGCGGCGGGAGGAATCGTGACGTCCTGGAAGAGGACATCGGTGTGTGCCTGGCCGTAGCCGTCCAACCAGGCTTTCCAGAACCCGGTTCGCGCGGGACGCCCGCTCGAGCTGTCAATGACGAACGGGGTCGCGCTCCAGGCAACCTCTCCCGACTCGAAGCCCGGGTTCTGCAAGAGCTGCTGGGTCGGGGGAGGCGGCGGCGCGCCAAAGAGAGAGTAGAGGAGTCGGTTCGGCGAGCTGGTGCCCGGGTTGGTCACTTTGTCAGGGGTCGAGGCGTCCCGGATCGCGCTCCAGACGGTCGCCGGCGAGGCTCCGGGGTCCGACTCGAGGTACAGCGCCGCAACGCCGGCCGCGTGCGGCGTCGCCATTGAGGTCCCGCTGATCGTGTTGGTGGCCGTGTCGCTCGTGTGCCAGGCGGAGGCGATCGAGGAACCAGGGGCGAAGATGTCCAGGCAGATCCCCCAGTTCGAGAAGGAGGAGCGAAAATCGGACGCGGTCGTGGAGCCTACCGTGATCGCCGCGGCCACTCGGGAAGGGGAGTAGTTGCAAGCGTTCGCGTTGCTGTTTCCGGCGGCAACCGCGTAGGTCACGCCGTCGTTGATCGAGTTATTTACCGCCGTGTCCAGGGCCGAGGAGGCTCCGCCGCCCAGGCTCATGTTGGCCACCGCCGGCTCGCCCGCCGCGTGGTCCCCGGTGACCCAGTTGATCCCCGAGATCACTCCGGAAGTTGTTCCCGAACCGCTGCAGTTCAGGACCCGGACCGCGACCAGAGTGACGGACTTGGCCGCCCCATAGGTGGCGCCCCCGGCGGTGCCGGCGACGTGGGTCCCGTGCCCGTTGCAGTCGGTCGTCCCGCGGCCATCGTTGATCGCCGTGAACCCGCTGACTGCCCGGCCGCCGAAGTCGGTGTGCGTCCGCCGGATGCCGGTGTCAATGACATAGACCTTCACGCCCGATCCGGTGGAGTTGTAGGTGTAGGCGGAATCGAGCGGCAGATTTCTCTGGTCAATCCGGTCGAGCCCCCAGGGCGGATTGATC
>JBKJZF010000045.1:0-2896 GCA_046715315.1 Solirubrobacterales bacterium
CTTCAAGGCCGCCTCCCCTGGGTTCCCTTCGCCCGCCGGACCAGTTCGTCCAGGCTCGCGCGCAGGCGGATGAGGCGATCGGTCGAGACGTGCGGGCGCAGCGCCTCGTTGGCCTGCAGCTGCTGCATGCGCAGCGCCCCGATCAGGCTCTCGACCCCGTCTCGGTCGCCTTCCTCCAGCTCCGCGATCGCGACGTCGCGGTCGCGGCGCTCGCCGAGGGCGTCCGCCAGCTCCTTTACCTCGTGCAGGGCGGCACGATGGGCCTTCTTCTGAAAGCACGGCGCGAACACCTCGAGCGCCGCACGCAGGCGCCGCGTGGCGACGCGCATGTCGTGCAGGCCCTCGATGTCTCCCATCTCGAGGACGCCTCGCGAGTGGTCGGCGAGCTCCTGGGAGCGCACCCGCACGATCTTGGCCGCCGCCGGCCCGTAGGCGTCGTCAGCCCGCAGGTCCGGGATCGGGCGCGCCTTCGCCATGGCCGCAGGGTAGGTGAAACCGAGCCGCGGCCCGGTGCGCGGGGTTGCGAGGCGCCCGCTAGGCGATCTCAGGCGGCGAGGGCCTGGGGAGCGCCGTTGGCGTTGCCGTTGAGGAGGGTGAGGATGACGCCCTCGCGCAGCCCGCCCTTGCCGATCTGGAGCGGCTGTGAGAGCATCTCGGAGAGCTTCTCCAGGAGCAGCACCCCGGCGGGCAGGATCTGGACTCGCCGGGGGTCGAGCTCGAACCGACGGGCGACGTCGGCGATCGGATCGCCGGAGAGGACGCGCACCGCGCGCTCGAGGGTCTCGTACTCGAGCGCGGCACCGACGAGCTTTCGCAGCGAGGTCGCGCTGCCGCCGACGGCCACCGCCTGGGCCGGCTGGGCGACCTCGACATCCTCGAAGAAGTCGCCGATCGCGTCCCGCAGCGCCCGGATCTCGGAGGCCGAGGGAGGATCGTTGGCGAGGTGGTCCTCGGCGAGGGAGCCGGAGCCGATCTTGAACGAGCGCACGTCGCGGACCCCGCCGGCGACGGTGCCGAAGATGATCTCCGAGGAGCCGCCGCCGACATCGACGACCGCGAGCTCGCCCTCGACGGGGTGGCCGAGCGTCTTCGTCGCGCCGACGAAGGCGAGGCGGCCCTCCTCCTGTTCGCTCAGCACCTCGACCGTGACACCGGCGACGCGGCCGATCTCCGCCGCGACCTCGTCGCAGTTGTCGGCCTCCCGGATCGCCGCGGTGGCGACTGTGCGGATCGCCTCCGCCCCGAGCTCTTCCGCCAGGCGGACCTGGGTCGCGACCACCTCGGCGACCTCGGCGACCTTCTCGGCCGCGATCGCGCCGTCGCGCTTGGCATCGCGGCCGATCCGGGTGTACGCCCGCTGCTCCATCACGGTCCGCAGCTGGCCCTCCTCGGGCTCCGCCACGAGCACGCGCGTGGTGTTCGAGCCTATGTCGATCGCCGCGCAGAGCACGTCCGACGATCTTGGCAGAACTCGCGGATGGGGTCGTCAGCTCGAACTCTCGCTAGGAGCGGCGCTCTCAAGCCGCAGCATGGGGCTCCGGCTCTCCGCGGACGAGCTGGTAGGCGATCGCGCCGAGGGCGGCCCCGGCCACCGGGCCGAGCAGATAGATCCAGAGCTGGCTCCACTCGCCGCTGACCAATGCCGGGCCGAACGAACGCGCCGGATTCATCGACGCGCCCGTGACCGGCCCACCGAAGAGGGCGTCGAGCCCGATCACGCCGCCGATCGCGATCGCCGCCGCCGCGCCGACCGCACGCGTATCGGTGGCCACGGCCATGATCACGAACATCAGCAGCGCGGTCAGCGCCGTCTCGTAGGCGAGCGCCGATCCCGAGCCGACGCTCGGCACCGTCGCCCCGAGCTCCGCCGGATGGTCGGTCCAGACCGCGGCCAACAACAGCGCCCCGAGCACCGCGCCGGCGAGCTGCGCGGAGACGTAGACGGCGGCCTCGCGCGCCGGGAAGTGGCGGGTGAGGGTGAACGCGACGGTCACGGCGGGGTTGATGTGGGCGCCGGAGAGGTGGCCAACCGCGTAGACCATGGTCATGATCACGAGGCCGAAGACGAGGGCGATGCCCACCGTGCCGAGCGCCCCGCCGTAGACCGAGTCGGCGACGATCGCCCCGCAACCGGCGAAGACGAGCGCGAAGGCCGCGAGACCCTCCGCCGCGGCGCGCCGGGTCAGGTCAGGACGACTCGAGCGCATCCCCGGGCGCCAGCTCGTCGAGGAGGGCGCGGATGCGCTGATCGATCTCGTCGCGGACCCGACGAACGCCGTCGAGGCCCAACTCCGCCGGGTCGTCAAGCTCCCAGTCGGAGTAGCGCTTGCCCGGGTAGATCGGGCAGGCGTCGCCGCAGCCCATCGTGATCACCACGTCGGCCGCCCTGACGAACTCGTCGGTCAGCGGCTTGGGGAACTCCTCGCCCAGGTCCACGCCCACCTCGGCCATCGCCTCCACCGTCGCTGGGTTGATCGCCTCGGCGGGATCAGAGCCCGCGGTTCGCACGTGCACCCGCCCATCGGCCAACTTGTTCAGCAGGCCCGCGGCCATCTGGCTGCGCCCGGCGTTGTGGACGCAGACGAACAGCACCTCGGGGGCCTCCTTGGTGATCGTGCCCTCGCCCTGGCCCATCGCCCTAAGCCGTTCCCGGGCGAAGCGATGGACAAACAGTGGGACGAAGTCGTTCAGTCGCGCCCCGGCCAACTGGGAGAGAGACTCCGCCATGTAGCGCTCGATCGTCTCGGGCGAGAACACCTGATCGAACTCGTCTCGCAGCGACTCGAGCCCACGCTCGAGATGCCCGCGCGTGATCACGTCCACGTCGAGATCCTGGAACTGCGTTGCCATGAATCACCGTCCTTCTCCTGCCCACAGGTTTGCGCCGCCGATCCTA
>JBKJZF010000046.1:0-3218 GCA_046715315.1 Solirubrobacterales bacterium
GCTTCATCCCGCTGTTCTGGTTGATCGGCGCACTGAGGGCGCCGACGCAGGCCGCCGCCCAATCGCCCCCGTCCGGCTAGCGCTTGGCCCGGCGCCGGGTCAGCTGCGCTTGGCGTACTCGCCGAACTCGCCGAAGTCCACCATCACGCAGGCCTCGTCGCCGACCACCTCGGCGTCATGTCCGGGCGGAATCGCGACGACATCACCGGGGCCGACCTGTGCCTCGTTGCCGTCGTCCATGAAGACTCGCATCGCGCCGGAGATCACATAGCCGAGATGCGAGACCTGACAGGACTCCGTCTTCGCGATCGGCTTCACGTTCGCTGACCACTTCCAGCCCGGCTCGAACGTGCCGCGGCCGACCGTCTGGCCGGCAACGACGACGACCTCGGCCTGGCCCTTGCCCTCGAACGGTCTCGTCTCGTCGGGGGAGCTGAAACTCTTGATCTCCACACTGGCCATTGAGGCCTCCTCTTCCCGCCTCTCGATTGAGTCGATCATCTCACATCAGGCTCAGCTTGCCGGCGCCGGCTGGATCGCATCCTCGTCGGGCACCCCCGACCGAGAAATGGAGGTGCACGATCTTCCACTCGTTCTGCTCGGAATGAAGCACGGCAGTCAGCCGCGTCGGCAGGCGCGACCCGTCAGGCAGGACGAAGCTGGGTCGGTCGGTCCCCCAGCCGACCGTGCCCTCTTCGTATCCCCTGGGGTCGTCGCCCTCGAGCCGCATCCCCGACTCGGCGATCGCTCCGTCGTACGTCGCAATCCAGTCCGCACGATCATCATGACCCCGCCGGGAGCGCTCCCGATCACCGAAACGCCGGGGCCGGTTGCGATCACGTCAGCGAAGCCGGCAGGGTCACCTGCCGAGAACCGCTCGTACAACCGCAGGATTGCCTCGCCCACCACACTCGAGCCCTTCATCTTGGCTCCTCTCGCCGCTTCGCGGAATCCTAGCCTGAGCAGTCGGGGCGACTGGCTTTGAACCAGCGCCCCTTTCGGCCCCGGGGCCAGCTGGATACGGCTGTCGTTGCGTCCCTGAGCGTCCCCTGCGTCCCCACCGTCCCCGGTCTCGAACGCCTTGGACACATCGGACGTACCAGTCGATACCAAGGCGGTACGACGAGGACGCTGCCGGCCCGATGCCGCCGGAAGGTCCGGAGATAGAGTCGTTCCATGCCAGCCGACACACCCAGCCTTCCGCCCTCCACCATCAAGGTCTTCTTGGCGGATGGCGCGGCGGAGGGGCTCTGGATCGTGACCAAGCAGAATTGGACCGGCGTCGCCCTTCGCTTCTCCCGAAATACGTACAAGGACGTGCGTACGCGCGAGGAGTTCGGGAGGCCGGGGGTCTACATGCTCGCGGGTGATCCCGCGACATCCGAGAACCAGCCCGAGATCTACATTGGCGAGGCAGGGGTGATCAGGGACCGACTCAACAACCATCTCAGTGGGCAGGACTTCTGGACCGAGGCCGTTGTCTTCGTGGCCGCAGACGATTTCAACGTCAGCCACGCGAAGTACCTCGAGGCCAAGCTCCTCGGCCGCGCCAAGGAAGCCAAGCGCTGCATTCTCAAGAACAACCAGCCGATGCTTGGACCGACACTCGGCGAGGCCGATGCGGCGGACATGGAGACCTTTCTCGCGGAGATGCTGGTCGTTTATCCGATCCTCGGGGTGTCGGCGTTCGAGATGCCCAAGAAGGTCTCGGGCGAGAGGCTTGTACTGAGCGGGATCGACGTGAGCGCGAAGGGCCAGCGAACGGCAGAGGGATTCCTCGTCTTCGCCGGCGCCACAGCGAGAAAGGAAATGGTCGAATCCGCGCAGGCGTATCCGAAGATGGTCGCCCTGCGGGAGGAGCTCTTCGAGAACGAGGTCATTGTTGAAGATGGCGACAAGCTCGTTCTGACGCAGGACTATGTATTCAGCGCGCCATCGCTCGCGGCCGCGCTCCTCTTGGGTCGCACCGCCAACGGGCTCAAGGAGTGGAAAACCGAGACCGGCAAGAGTTTGAAGGACATTGAGAGCGAGGAGGCTGCGGCGTAGCGTAGGTTCTCGCCGTCGCCCATGTCCGCCTCGATGAGTTGCGCCGCTCTCCCGGTGCATAGTCGCCTACCAGCCATCGGAGGAGAACATCGGACCGGTCGACGTAGGTCCAGGTGCACGACTCGCTTTCGTAAGCCCGCTCATCAGATCGGCGATACTCGCGACTGGACCGGCTCTCCGCCGGTTAGGGTGGCTGTAATCAGGCAACAACAACCACAAGGAGGAGTGCCGTGAAGTACGGGCATCTGGCGGTGATCGCGGCTGGCGGTGTGCTCCTGCTGGGCGCGGGCAGCGCGTTCGCGGGCACATCCTTCCCGACCACGATCACGCACGACAATAGAACGAGCGTGGCCCCCGATGTGTACCTGGACAGCGGCCAAGTCAGCTCGGACAAGCGCGCGTGTGTCTTCCTGCGCCTAGTGAAGGTGATCGCCCATTACCCGAATGGCTCGACGGAGATCATTGAGCTCGATCTAACGAGTTTCTATGGAGCCTGGGCGACGAAGGGCAACTTCGCGGGCAGCGACAGCGCGATCGCGAAGGTCGCCAAGCTTAGTTTCCGCAACCGCCATGGTCGTCGCACGATCTGCGAGCCGGACTCCGTGGAGCTCACCGGCGACACCTAAGGTGACGTCCACGTAGCCGGCGAAAAGTAGATCCGGACGTAGCCTCCGTTTTGTCAGGCAACTACGAGCAGGAGGAACGCCCAGGTGGGCAACGAGAGTTACCCCGAGCGAGCGGCTGCGCCACGTTGCGTGCCACTCACGACCCGCTCGCGTCCAGCGACCCATCCCCCAGCCGCGCCGCGGGGAGAAGGTCAAGATCGGCTGACGCCTCAGAAGTAAGCCCAGGATGTCAGCGCGTGTCAGCCAGCCCTTGACCCTCTCCATCGGCTAACGGGCCTTCAGGATGTCAGCGCGCAGAGCCCGGCTGCTTTTCGTCATTCAAGGTGCGGATATCAGCAGGCCCGCTTGAAGGACCCTCGTACCGCCTCTCGGGCTCCTTGGCCTCATCCGATGTGGCCGAGTGCGCGAGTGGGGAGACCGGGCCGGCCCCGAGTCGCTTGAGCGCCGCCGATCCGTCGCTTCGATCGGCTGCCACCAACACTCCGGCCACCCCGTCTGGCGCGCGCGATCGCGGCCCTACTGGGCTCTCCCCGATCGCCTTGGACT
>JBKJZF010000047.1:0-3294 GCA_046715315.1 Solirubrobacterales bacterium
GCGGTGGTGGGAGCAGGAGCGCTTCGCGCGGGCGCTCGCGATCTGGTTTCAGCATGCGACGCTGCAATGCCTGAGCGATGCGCTCCGCGCCGTCGAGCTGGCGAACAGCGACGAGGGGCGTGAACCGGTCAGCCGTGCGGACGCGGATTCCTACAACGGGCCGATGGCTGTCTCGGCGACTTCATGGGAGGCAGCCCGACTCGCGCTGCAAGCTGCGCTGTAGCCCGTTGCCCAGGACGAGCGCGACGCTGCCTGATCCATTGGGCAGCGGGCCGCGGGGGGCCAGCAGGGCGGCGATGTCACGAGTGATTCGACCGGGCGCGTGTGTGTTTCCCTGCGCCTCCGAAGGTCGTCTTTGCGCCGTCCGCCTTGACCATCCAGACCATCGGTGGGATGCTGGCGCGCGTGATGGGCAGATATCTCTTGGCCCTCGGATCGCTGGCAGTGGTTGCGGCAGCGTTCGCGTCCCAGGTCAGCGCCGGAGGCGAAGAGTGCGACGGGAAACAGGCGACGATTGTCGGCACCAATGTGGCGGAGACGCTCGAGGGTACGCCCGGAAATGACGTCATCGTCGGGCTTGACGGCGGGGACACGATCCACGGCCGCGGCGGCAACGACACCATCTGCGGCGCGGTGCATCCCCACACCGGCCTCTCCTCGGACGACGACGCCGACATCATCAACGGCGGCGGCGGCCGGGACAGGCTCTTCGGTGATTGGGACGGCGACGTGCTCACCGGTGGCGGGGGTCCCGACCTGATCGTCGGGTTCTTTGGCGCCGCGCAGTTCAACGTCGGACAAAATGACTCCGATCAGCTCGAGGGCGGCCCCGGCAAGGACATCCTGGTCGGGGATGCCACCACTGAGTTCGGCGTCAGCGCCGCCAACGACATCCTCGACGGCGGAGCGGGCGACGACCGGATGTTCGGCGACTCACGCAGCAACGACCTCAAGGAGAACCGGACCACCGGTCCCCTGGGCAACGATGAGCTGCGCGGAAGAGGAGGAGACGACCGCCTCGACGGGCAGCGCAACACCGACCTCTGCCGCGGCGGGCCGGGGAGGGATCGCCTCAGGCGCTGCGAGCTCTAGCCGGATCGTCCGCTCCCCGATTTCTTCTCGCTTGAAGCGGAAGGCAGTCCCTCGGGGGACGGGCACCCCGAGCCCTCCGCCGATGTCGGCGAGCTGATGTGGCGATCACCAGCACCGACATGCAGAGGCGACGTGTTTGTGCACTCCACTACTCAGCGAGTCCTAGCGTGCCTTGTCAGAAAACCGGTGCCTGCGAGTCTCATTGGGCAGAATCCCTAACCCCTCTGCCGCAGGAAGTAGGAGCCGTGCCCGCCCGTCCCTGAGCCCAATCTCGGCGCTCTCCTACTATGCGTAGGCGGCAGCCATGGAGACGTCCCGAAAAACCAGGCGATGATCCGCTCGCGATCCCTGATCCAGCGCTGCAGGCGCTCCGTCCTGGTTGGCGGAGCACTGGCGCTCGTTTGCCTCGCGGTCGCTTGGGCCCACAGCGCGCCGGCGGCCCACGACATGGACGCCGGCGGTGACGATCAGATGGCGACGATCGTCTCGATCTGTCTGGCGGTGGTCCAGATCGCTGTTGGGCTGGTCGCGGCCGTGGTCGGCACGACGGCCCTCATCCGCCGCCGGCCATCGCGTCTCACAGGTGCGGCCGCGGCGGCCGAAGTCTTCTTCGCCCGACGTCTGATTCCGCCAGTCGCGGCTCGGGCCGGCCCCGCTGCGCTTCAGGTCTTCCGGCGTTGAGGGCGGGATCAGGCGAGCGCTAGCTCGCCGCAGGTCCCCTGCGAGCGCACGCGCGCTTGCCCAACTCAGCCTCAGAAGGAGACAAATTGTCAACGAAGACATTTGGAATCATCGGCGCGATTCTGGTCGTCGCCATCATCGGCGTCGTCGCCCTGGTCAACGGCAGCGAGGACGAGGCTCAGGCCTCGGACACCGACGGCGCCTTCATCACCGGCATGGTGCCCCATCACGAGACCGCGATCGAGATGGCCGAGATCGCCCCGGATCGAGCCGAGCATCCCGAGATCAAGCAGCTGGCCGACGACATCGTCGCCGCCCAGACCGACGAGATCGCGATCCTCGGCGACACCCACCAACGGCTCTACGGTGAGCCCGTCGGGCGGATCAGTCACGGTTCGCTCGGCCTCTCTGAAGAGATGATGGGAATGGAGATGGACATGCAGGCGCTCGAGACGGCCAAGCCGTTCGATCGTGAGTTCATCGACATGATGATCCCGCACCATCAGGGCGCGATCCGGATGGCCCAGATCGAACTGGCCGAAGGCGATGATGCCGAAACCAAGTCGCTGGCCGAGGCGATCATCGACGCCCAGTCGCGCGAGATCGGGCAAATGAACGAGTGGCGTACCGACTGGTACGGCTCGGCGTCACCGGCCGGGGGCATCCCGGACCCGGAGACGACGATCGAGCAGATGGAGGAGACGGGGGCCATGCCCGGCATGGAGCACTAGCTCCGTCGGCAGTCCCGAACAGGCTCGGCCCGGGCATCGTGCCCGGGCCGCTCCGCCCCGGGCGACGCGCTGGAATGACGGAATCGAGACTGAGATGAGACTCAGGTCTGTGCTCCTCGCCGTGCTCAGGGCTGTGCGCCTTGCTGTTCGGGGCCTTCCTCTACCTGCGGCTCAACGGGGGTGACGCGGCTCTCCGCACCGCGATCGCAGCGGCCTCGCTGGTGATGGCGGCGGCGATGATCTGGCTCGTGGGACGCGACGGGGGTCCCCGGAGATGAGCGAGTCGAGGAGGTACCGGCCCCCCCGACCCGCTAGCCGGTTTCGGCGCGCCGCCGCCTGGGCGCAAGGGCGAATAGCCCCAGCCCGAGCAGCGCAACTCCGGCGATGATCGCGACGACCTCCTGGGTCCCCGTGCCGGGCTGGAACTCGCGGCCGGCCTCGTGCAGGGCCTTGCCTTCGGCGGCGCCGAGCGGGCGTGAGAGCGCCTCGTCGATCAAGGGGATCGCTGCCTCGTGGTCGCCGGCCTCCAGCGCCTCCGCGGCCTCGGCGAGAACCTCGGCGTCGACGTCAGCCTTGTCCTCGCTGACGAGCGCCGCCTCGATCCGCTCGGCGGCCTCGACGTCGTCGCCCTGGACCTCGAGCATGGCCAGGGCCTGCTGAGCCAGGACGCGCGCCGGCTGGAGGGCGAGCTCCTCCATCTCGGCGTCCGCCGCCCCCCCCTCGTCGCCGCGTCCCCACGCGGCGGTTGCCTCCAGGACGCACGCGCCGGCGAGCGCGGCGCTCAAGGTCG
>JBKJZF010000048.1:0-6354 GCA_046715315.1 Solirubrobacterales bacterium
GCGCGGGACTGGTCGCCCACAACGTCGGCTACCGCAGCGCCTACACAGCATCTAGTAGGGCTCGGGCGAATCACCCGCTCCATGGAAAGCGCAACTCCTCGTGACGCTCTCGTATGGGGGTCACCAACGAAGCGTCGGACTATCCGACGGAACCTTGGTGATCCCCGCGTAGCACGACGAGCGGCACCCTGCATGGCAAGCGGTAGAGCCGTCCCACCGGGGTGGTCGAACTTTTGCTCGGGGGCCGAGAGATTTGTCGACCAGTTGCGCCTGCGAGGTCGGCCGTAGTTCTTCATAGAGACGAGAAGCAGCCCCAGTCGCGGACCGCAGGCTCAGCTCGCGAGCGCGTCGCGGATGCGGCGGGCGACGGCGGCGGCCTCGTCGTCGCTCTCGTACTTGCTGCGCGGCCAGAAGAAGCCACGGAGGCCGTCCTTGCGGTTGCGGGGGACCAGGTGGATGTGCAGGTGGGGCACGGACTGGCTGACGACGTTGTTGAGCGCGACGAACGCCCCCTGCGAGCCGGTGGCCTCGCGGATCGCCGCGGACAGCAGCCGGGCGTTGGCGAACAGCGGCCCCACGAGCCCGTCAGGAAGGTCCCAGAGCGTCTCGTGGTGTGAGCGGGGGATCAGCAGCGAGTGTCCGGGGAACAGTGGCCGCGTGTCGAGGAAGGCGATCGAGTCGGGGTCCTCGAAGACCACGTGGGCGTCCGTCTCGCCAGCGGCGATCGAGCAAAAGACACACTGGTCGGCCACTTAGGCCACGATCTGCAGCGCCCCGGGCTCGATTCCGAGGTCGAGCTCGCCGTGATCCCCGATGTAGTCGCCGTCGACCTGCACCGGAATCGGCCTGATCCGGCCCTCGCGATCGGTCGAGACCGACTCGACCCGTGCCTTGGTGACGCCGTCGAAGTGATCGACATGGCGATGCCGGGGAACGCTCAGGCGCTGCGCCAGGGCCCGGGCGGCGAACGTCGGCACGTCGCGCTGGGCGGCGCGCCGAAGCACCCCCACCGAGAGCGTGCCGTTGTCGATCGCGGCGTTCTCGCAGACTCGGATCGGCTGCTCCCCGAAGTAGGTGAACGGGTCCGAGTTCTGCACCAGGGTGGTGACGCCCTCGGTCGGCTCGGCGCCCTCGACCTCGACCCGCATGCGGATCGGGTTGCGCAGGTACTGCGTGTAGAACCCGGAGACGGCGGCCCAGGTGTAGAACCAGCGGCCGGCGCGCGCCTTGAGGCGCGGGTTGGCGTCGACCCGGCGGGCCGCGGTCGCGTCGAGCCCGGCGCCGCAGGCGAAGACGAAGCGCCGGTCGTTGACCGTGCCGAGGTCGATCGGCCGCGGCTGGATGTGGTCGGCGAGGCCGAGCAGGTGCTCGGTCGCATCGACGACGTCGTTGGGGATGCCCAGGGTGCGGGCGACGACGTTGGTCGAGCCCCCCGGGAGCACCGAGACCGGCACGTCGGTCCCCGCGAGGCCGTTGGCGACCTCGTTCAGGGTGCCGTCGCCGCCGAAGGCGACGACGATGTCGTAGCCCTCCTCGCGGGCCTCCCGGCAGATCTGGGTGGCGTGGTTCTGCGCCTGGGTGGACACGGCCTCCACCTGGTAGCGGCCCTGGAGGGCGTAGACGACGAGGTTCTTGAGCCGGCCCGAGACAGTGGTCGCGTAGGGGTTGACGATGATCAGCATCCGCTTCTTGCGGGCCGAGCGCGGAGCCTCGGCGGCGCCGGCGCCGGCCTCGAAGCGCGGCGGCGAGGTGGATGCGACGGTTGCGCCCGTAACCGCCATCACGTACCCACGGACTCGAAGCGGGCGATGCCGTCCGGCCCCTCGACCTCACGCACGGCCCCGGCGCCGAGCAGCAGGTCGACGTGGCCGATGACCTCCGAGAGGGTGAGGAAGGCTTGGGTGACGGCGACGTTGCCCCACAGCTCCTGGGCCAGCTCGTAGGCCGACCGCGGGCGCTCCTCGATCAGGCCTCGGAGCTTGTTGGCGCGCTCGCGGTGCATCGCCAGTCGCTCGTCGATCAGCGCCGTGTGGTCGGTGATCGGCTCGCCGTGGCCGGGGAGCACGATCTCGGCGGGCAGCTCGCGGGTGCGTCGCAGCGAGGCGATGTAGTTGACCAGCGCGCGCGGGCGCTCGTCGGAGTCGTCGAGCGGGCGCGAGAGCAGCGGGTTGGAGGAGATGTGCCCGATCAGATGGTCGGCGGCGAGCAGGATCCGGCGGTCGGCATCCCAGAAGACGGTGTCGGAGGGGCTGTGGCCCGGGCGATGCTGCACCTCCAGCGTGCGGTCGCGCAACTCGAGCCGCTCGCCGTCGGCCAGCGGCCTGGTGACCTCGGCGTGCGCTCCCCAGCCGCGGAAGCTGCGCGAGACCGAGCGCAGGGCGGTGACGACGTCGTCGGGGATCCCGTGGCGGCGCATCAGCGCACCGGCGAACTCGTCGTCGCGCTCGGCGTCGTCGCTGAAGTTCCGCAAGCGGTTGACGGCGACGTCGATCGCCGCCACATCGGCCCCGGAGCGGTTGACGATGATCTCGATCAGCCCGACGTGGTCGATGTGCTGATGGGTGAGGATGACCAGCTCGAGGTCCTCGATCCGGTGACCCCGGTCGGCGAGCTGGCGCTCGAGCTCGTCCAGGGCCTTGCCCGAGTTGGGGCCAGTGTCGACGAGCGTCAGCGGTTCGTCCTCGATCAGATAGCAGTTGACCCGCCCGACCGCGAACGGGGTGGGGATCCCCAGCCGGTGGATTCCCGCCGCGGCCGCCGTTGCTAGCGCCTGCTCCGAGCTCACGAGCGGATGAGCTCGAGGACCCGGTCGCGCTTTGCCTCCATATCCCCGCGCGAGACGAGCGACTCGAGGTTGAGCCGCAGCAGCGGCTCGGTGTTGGACGGGCGCACGTTGAAGTGCCAGTCGGGGTAGTCCACCGAGACGCCGTCGAGCCAGCCCACCTCGGCGTCGGTGTGAAGCTCGGCGATCTCGCGCATCTTCGCCTCCTGGTCTGAGACCTCGGAGTTGATCTCGCCGGAGATGAAGTAGCGCTCGCGGAAGGCGCCGACCAGCTCGGCCAGCGTGCGCTTCTGGGTGGACAGCAGCTCGAGCACGAGCAGGGCCGGGATCGTGCCCGAGTCCGCGCACCAGAAGTCGCGGAAGTAGTAGTGGCCGGAAACCTCGCCGCCGAAGGCCGCGTCGTACTTGCGCAGGGCCTGCTTGAAGAAGGCGTGGCCGACCCGGTTGATCTGCGCCTTGCCACCGAGGTTGGTGACCGTGTCAGGGACCGCGCGGCTGGCGCGGACGTCGTAGACGATCGTCGCGCCGGGCTCGCTTTGGAGCACGTGCCGCGCCAGCAGCGCGGTGAGGAAGTCGCCGTCGACGAACGTCCCCTCGCCATCGATGAAGAAGCAGCGGTCGGCGTCGCCGTCCCAGGCGATCCCCACGTCGGCCCGCTCGGCGAGCACGCGGTCGACCACGAACCGGCGGTTCTCTTCAAGCAGCGGGTTGGGCTCATGGTCGGGGAACTCGCCATCGGGAACCCAGTAGGTCGTTGTCGGCTCGAGCCCGAGGCGCTCCAGCAGCGGCCCGACCATCGGCCCGGCCATGCCGTTGCCGCCGTCGACGACGAGCTTCAGCGGCCGGATCGACTCGGGGTCGATGAATGAGAGGGCGTGCTGGTCGAACTCCTCGTAGACGTCGATCGCCTCGACCGAGCCGCCGCCCCGCGGCGGCGGCAGCCCCCGCTCCATCAGATCCCGGATGTCGCCGATCCCGGCGTCGCCCGAGAGCGCCAGCGCTCCCTCGCGGACGAGCTTCACCCCGGTGTACGCCTTGGGGTTGTGAGACGCGGTCACCATCGCGCCGCCGTCGAGCTTGCGCGAGCCGACGAGGAAATAGAGCATCTCGGTGGCGACCAGGCCGGCGTCGAGGACGCGGCAGCCCTCCTCGACCAGGCCCTCCCGCAGCCGCCCGCTCATCTCCGGCGCCTGCAGGCGCATGTCGCGGCCCAGGCCGACCCGAAGGTCGGTCGTGCGCTTGCCCCTGAGGTCGGCGAGCACCCGGGCGAAGGCCCGGCCGACGAGGTAGGCGGTGTCGCCGTCCATCTCGGATCCGTAGAGGCCGCGGATGTCGTAGGCCTTGAAGATCCCGGGCGGCGCCTTCACCGGGGGCTATTCAAAGGCGCCTCCGAGAGCCTCGTAGGTCTGCTCGAGCGTCTGCGGCATCACCCGGGTGTCGGCGAGCACCGGCATGAAGTTCGTGTCGCCGCCCCAGCGCGGGACGACGTGCATGTGGATGTGGTGCTCGACCCCGGCGCCGGCGACGCGGCCCTGGTTGAAGCCGACGTTGTAGCCGTGCGGCTCGTAGCGCTCCTCCAACGCGGACATCGCCCGTTGAGCCAGCGCCATCATCTCGGCCGTCGTCTCCGCGTCAAGGGCGGTGATGCTGCCGACGTGCTCGAACGGCGCCACCATCAGGTGCCCGTTCGTGTACGGGTAGAGGTTGAGGATGACGAAGCAGCGATCGCCGCGGTGGACGATCAGGTTGGCCTCGTCGTCGTCCTCGGCCGGCTTGACGCAGAAGATGCACGCCTGCTCGGAGTCCTTGGAGGCGTCCTTCACGTAAGCGAGGCGCCACGGCGCCCAGATGCGTTGCGTGACCACACGGCCGCATCCTAGGGATGGCGTCGCGACTACAGCCAGCCGCGGCGGCGGAAGTAGGTGAGCATCCCCACGAGCAGGGCCGCCATCGCGCCGACGATGATCCAGAAGCCCTCGGGGTCGCCCTCGCCGGGGACCCCGACGTTCATGCCCCAGAGGCTGGCGATCAGGGTCAGCGGCAGGATGATCACGCTGAAGGCGGTGAGCACGCGGAGGATGTCGTTGACGCGGTGGGAGAGCACCGACTCGTTGGTGTCCTCGAGCGCCTCGACGGCCTCCTTGTAGTTCTCGAGCATGTCCCAGATGCGCTCGTGCGAGTCGACGATGTCCTCGAAGTAGACCTCGAGCTCACCCTCGGTCGGGGCGAGGAAGGCCTGCTTGGAGTTCTCGAGGTCGCGCAGCACCGTCCGCTGCGGGCGGATGACCTTGCGGAAGTTGATGATCTCCTGCTTGACGTTGGAGATGTCGCGCACGATCTCCTCCGAGCGGCCCTCGAAGATCTCGTCCTCGACGGCGTCGAGCTTGTTGCCGATCTTTCGCAGCATCGGGAAGCAGTAGTCGAAGCTGTCGTCGACGATCCGGTAGAGCAGGTAGCCGGAGCCCTTCGAGAAGTGCTGCTCGCGCCGCTCCTCCTTGGCGCGGCAGCGCTCGCACAGGTACTCGCCCGGCTGCAGCGGCTGGGTGGGGATGGTGCCGAGGAAGTCGCGGCCGACGAAGATGTCGAGCTCGCCCGCGTTCAGGCGGCCGACGGCCCGGTCGAAGACCGGGAAGTGGAGGACGATGAACAGGTAGTCGTCGTACTCGTCGATCTTCGGCCGCTGGTTGCGCGAGAACACGTCCTCGAGGTCCAGCGGGTGGAAGTTGAAGTGCCCCTCGAGCCAGCCCATCTCGAGCGTGGACGGGCGCTCGATGTTGACCCAGCGAAGGCCCTCGCCGGCGACCGTCTCGACGTTGGGGGTGCGCTCGCGCTGAGGCTCAGAGGATGAGGCGAGCGCGGCGCCGCGCGCGCTGCGGCGCAGCCTGGGCTTCGGAAGGCTCGGCATCGGCTTGGCTCGATTCGCTCGCTCGCGGGTCCATGACTGGCCCTAAGGGTACCCGCCGCCCGGGCGCGGGAGCGGGTCGTCTCAACCGGTTTGCAGGGGTCAAACCGCTTGCTATATTGCGCAGCACATAACCGCCACATCTAGAGGGGTGGAGGGACTGGCCCGTTGAAACCCCGGCAACCCCCCCGAAGCGAGAGCTGAGGGGAAGGTGCCAATTCCAGCAGGTGGATTGCCTGACAGATGTGAGTTGAAGTCCCGAGACGGACCTCTACTCGCACCGGGTGGAGGTTTTTTCGTTGATCACAAGCGAATCGGGACAGAGAGCGAGGAACAACTAATGGCCGTCACAGGTCTGCGGTGCAAGGAATGCGAGGCCGGCTACCCGCTGGAGGCTCGCTATGTGTGTGAGCAGTGCTTCGGCCCCCTGGAGGTCGTCTACGACCACTCGGGGCTTGACCCCGCGGAGGCGCGGCGAAGGATCCAGGCCGGCAGCCCCAGCATCTGGCGTTACGCCGACTTCCTCCCGTTCGAGGAGCGTCCCCCCTCGACCCGCACCTCGCTGGAGCCGGGGATGACGCCGCTGGTACGCGCCGACCGGCTGGCCGAGCGCCTCGGGCTGGGTGAGGTGTTCGTCAAGAACGACGCCGCCAACCCCACCCACTCGTTC
>JBKJZF010000049.1:0-2845 GCA_046715315.1 Solirubrobacterales bacterium
TGGCCGCCGACTTTCGCGAGATCGTCGACTCGCTCCCCGACGACTGGACCGACGTCGTCTGCGACCTGCGGATCTTCGACGAGAGCCGCTACGTGGACGCCGCGGTCCTGCTCACCCAGGTCAACGCCCAGCCCTACTCCAAGGCCGACTGGCACTGGCGCATCAACGTCGCCCACACCTTCGGCCACGCCGCAGCCGCCGAGACCGTGACCGGCACGCTGCAGATGCTCGACGAGGAGGGGCTCGAGGGCCAGCTGGTGCTGCGCGACTACCGCGAGGGCCGGGCGGAGGTCGTGCAGATGTGGGGCCGTCCCGAGTCCGTGCGCCGCGAGTTCCGCCAGCGCCGCTCGCTCTAGCGCGCGCCCGCCTGCTCCAGGCCGGGCGGGTGCTCGACGATCCCGTGCCGGGTGGCCCAGCGCCCGTAGGCGTCGAGGAGCGAGGGCTCGATCCGGGCGCCGGTGGCGATCGCGCCGGCATCGAGCAGCGCATCGAGCTGCGCCCGCTGGGCCTCCGCGTCGAGGGCCGGGTTCGCGTCGAGCAGCGCCCTCAGGCCCGAGGCCGGCTCGGCGACCACCGCGTCGTTTCCGGCAGCGAGGGCCGCGCGCACGGACTCGACCAGGTCCGGGGACTCGCCGAGCAGCTCCGGGCTCGTGACCAGCACCAGCTCCGGGTATCGCGGCGCGCCGTAGTCGTCGACCCGAAACTCCCTCGTCGAGAGCCCCAGACGGCGCAGCGTCACTCCCTCCGCGTTCCAGAACGCGGTGGCCGCCGCGACGCTGCCGGCGCCCAGCGCGGCGACCGAATCGAAGCCGATCGTCACCCGCTCGACGGCACCCGGATCGCCTCCGTCGGCGGCCACTGCCGAGTCGAGCACGGCCTCGTCGGAGGGGAGCCCGGTGACGCCCACCGTTCGCCCCTCGAGGTCGCGAGGGCGCTGGACTGCGGGATCGGCGGCGATCACCGACGCCAGCGGCCTGGAGACGAGCGGGGCCACCAGCTCGAGTGAGAGGCCGCGCTCGCGCGCGATCGCGAGATCGTTGAGGTCGAGGATCGCGAAGTCCGCTCTGCCGGCCTGCAGCAGCTTCGGCGCGTCGGTCGAGGAGGATGGCTCGCGGATCTCGAGGTCGACCGCGCGATCCGCGAAGAGCCCGCCCTCGAGCGCGGCGTAGATCCCCGCGTGCACCGCGTTCGGCTGAAAGTCGAGCACGAGCGTCGCCTCTCGCGAGGCGCCCGGTTCAGCACCGTCGTCACCGCAGGCCACCAGGCCGGCGATCGAGACGACGGCCGCCAGCAGCGCAGCGACCCTTTCCATTCGAGGCAGCAGGATAGCCTTGCGTAACGGTGGCAGATCACGGCCTCGCCCACGAGCTCCTGGCGCTGATCGAAATCCCGAAGGGGAGCCGCAACAAGTACGAGTACGACGAGGGCATCGGCGAGGTCATCCTCGACCGCTTTCTCTCCTCGTCGACGGTGTACCCGACCGACTACGGCTATCTGATGGGACATCGCGGGCGGGACGGCGACCCGCTCGACGTGCTTGTCTGCGTGTCGGAGCCCACCTTCCCCGGGTGCGTGATCCCGGTGAAGCCGATCGCCCTGTTCAAGATGAGCGACGAGAGGGGCATCGACGACAAGATCATCTGCGTGCCGCTCAACGATCCCGGCTGGAACACGCTCTCCGACCTCGGCGACCTCTCCGACCAGTTCCAGCTCGAGGTGGCGCATTTCTTCGCGGTCTACAAGCAGCTCGACCACAAGCCGGTCGAGATCGACGGCTGGTACGAGCGCGAGGACGCGCTCGAAGTGATCGCCGACGCCAGGCGCCGGCACGAGCGCGAGGTCGACTCGTGACGCGCGAGGGCTGAGCGGGTCGCTAGACTGCCGCGCCGTTGACCACAGGTTGATCTTAGGAGGGTTTCAGTGCAGGATCGAGGTCTAGCGGCCTACATTGCCGAGCTTGTCGGCACGTTCTTCCTGGTGTTCGTCATTTGCACCGTGGTGACGCTGTTCGTCGCCACCTCGCCCGACGCTGCGCAGGGCTCCGACTTCGCCGTGGTCGGCCTCGTGCACGCATTCGTCCTCTTCGGGCTGATCCTGAGCTTCGGGGCGGTCTCAGGCGGGCACTTCAACCCGGCCGTGACGATCGCGGCTGCGGCGATGCGCCGGATCGATCCGCTCGACGCCGTCGTCTACATCCTCGCCCAGCTCTCGGGCGGCGTGCTCGGCGCGCTGCTGGTCAAGGGCCTGCTGCTCGACGAGGGGCGGATCGGCCACTACGGGGCGGCGACCGTGAGCCCTTTGCTGGGAGGCAACTTCCAGGGCGCCGTCGTCGAGGCGATCGGAGCGTTCCTGCTGGTCCTGGTGATCTGCGCGGTCGCGTTCAACCCGCGTGCCCGTCAGGAATGGGCGCCGCTGGCGATCGGCACCACCCTCGGCTTCGCGGTGATGGTCATGGGCCCGCTCACCGGCGGATCGTTCAACCCGGCCCGCTGGTTCGGCCCGGCCCTGATCGGCGACGAGTTCGGCGGCGTCTGGCCCTATCTGCTCGGCCCGATCGTCGGCGCTCTGCTGGCGGCGGCGCTGTACCGCTTCGTGATAGCGGGCCCGCAGTACGCGCTCGGGGCAGAGCCCCCGACGAGCGACGCTCGGGCGGTCGGCCAGGTCGTCAAGGACGCCGAGACCCGGGCGCAATCCGGCTAGCGACCCGGATCCAGACCTCAGTGCCGGCGGCCGCCCTCAGGGGCGGCCGCTCGCATTCGGTAGCTTGGGCGTCGAATGCGCCGCATCAGCTTTTCGCGCATCTACACGCTCTCGCTGTGGCGGACGTGCCAGTGCTTCTGCAATT
>JBKJZF010000050.1:0-18728 GCA_046715315.1 Solirubrobacterales bacterium
ATGATCGCCTGGTCCATGGACGCCTTCACCGGCGCCGCGACGGTCGACTCCGTCGTCATCGCCGCGCCCCCGGGACGCGAGCGAGAGCTCGAGGCCCTCGCCCCGCCTCAGGTCGCGGTCAGCGTCGTCACCGGCGGCGCCAGCCGCTCGCACTCGGTCGCCCTGGCGCTGGCCGAGGTCGAGGCAGACCTCGTCGCGATCCACGATGCGGCCCGCCCGCTCGTCAGCTCGACGCTGGTCGACGAGCTCGTCACTGCGCTCGCCTCCCGCGAGGACCTGGCCGGCGTGATCGCCGCCGCGCCGATCCTCGACACGGTCAAGCGGGCGGCGCAGGCGCGCCCCGCCGCCGGCGGCTTCACCATCGCCGCCACCGAGGACCGCGACCTGCTCTGGGCCGCGCAGACGCCCCAGGTGTTCCGCACCGCGGCGCTGCGCGAGGCTCTCGCCGGCGACCCGGACCTGCTGGCGACGGCCACCGACGACGCGGCGCTGGTCGAGCGGGCCGGGGGCAGCGTGCTTCTGCATCCCTCCCCGGCCACGAACCTGAAGGTGACGACCGCGGCCGACCTGCGGCTGGCCGAGTCGCTGCTGAGCGGCTAGCCGGGCCGGTCGGTCTCGGCGCTGGGCCTGCGGTAGTGGGCGCTGCCCTCGCGGCGGCTGTGGCCGATCGGCAGGCCGGCCGCCACCCGCGCCGGTGCCTGCAGGCGCTGGCGGCGGCGGCGCATGTAGACGCGGCGCTGCAGGTAGAGGGTGCCCATGCAGGCGAGGAAGATCGCGGCGAGGTTGAGAGCCAGCTGCTCCATCGCCCCCACCCATTCGTCGCCGTCGCCCAGCGCGGCCGCCACCCCGATGTTCGCGGCGGCGGGGATCGTCGTCACCGAGATCAGGACCCCGACCAGCGCGCCCGACTTGGCACTGGTCAGCGAGAGCACGCCGGCGAGCCCGGCGAGGTAGGCGACGATGAAGCTGAACTGGTTGGGGTTGGAGATGAAGTCGGTGAAGGGGTGGCCCTCCTGGGTGAAGTCGGAAGGGATCAGGCCGAGCGCGTCGAGCAACAGGGTGCCGAGGAAGACGAAGAGGATGCCCACCGGGAAGCCGACCGCGAGCGCGATCAGGGAGCGCCTGGCGACGTCGGGGCGTTTCTGCACCACCGCTACCGATAGCCCCGCGATCGGCCCGAACTCCGGGCCCACCACCATCGCGCCGATGATCAGGATGATCTGGTCGGTGAGGATCCCGACCGTGGCGATCAGCATCGACAGCACCATGAAGGCGAGGAAGCTGGTCGAGAGCTCGGTGTTCTCCGAGGTCCGCGACTCGACCTCCTCCCAGATCACCGCATCGGAGGGCAGGCCCTTGGCCGCCTTCTCCGCGCGCAGCGCCGCGGCGGAGATCTGCGAGTCGATGTCCTCGATCGCGATCGAGCCCTCCTGGTCGATCTCGAGCTCGCGCAGGTCGGAGATGACCACGCTGGCGTCCTCGCGGGCGACGTCGCAGAGGATCACATCGCCCTCGGGCCGCTTCGCCGCGCCCTCGAGGAAGATCAGGTTGCAGATCGACGGCGTGTTCTCCAGCAGCTCGAGGGCGTGCCCGGATTGGTGGCTGGGGACGACGATCCGCAGGTGGACCATGCGCCGCTAGCGTACTGCCCGCCCTGCTCACCGACTACCACCTGCATCTGCGCCCCGACGACCCGGACACCCCGCCGGAGCGCTACTTCACGAGCGAGAACGTCGATCGCTACCTCGATGCGGCGCGCGAGGCCGGGATCGAGGAGCTCGGGGTCTCCGAGCACGTCCACCGCTTCACCGACGCGCTCGACCTCTGGCGGCACGAGTGGTGGCAGCAGAACGCGCTCGATGACCTCGACGCCTACTGCGAGTTCGTGCGCTCGACGCCGCTGCGGCTGGGGATCGAGATGGACTTCCTGCCGGGCCGCGAGGACCGCACGGCCGAGTTGCTCGACGCCCACCCCTTCGACTACGTGGTCGGCTCGGTCCACTTCCTCGGCGATCGCGCGGTCGATCACGACGGCTGGGACGTCTGGGACGCGGGCGGAGACCCCGACGCCATCTGGCAGCGGTACTTCGAGACGCTCGCCGAGGCCGCCGGCTCGGGGCTGTTCGACATCCTCGCCCACCCCGATCTGGTCAAGGTGTGGGGTCGGGGCCGCCCGCTGCCCGAACGCGACCCCCGCTTCCACTACGAGCCCGCGGTCGAGGCGATCGCGGCGAGCGCGATCGCCGTCGAGGTCTCGACGGCGGGTCTGCGGAAGCCGGTGGGAGAGCTCTATCCGGCGCCGGCGTTCGCGCAGATGTGCGTCGACGCCGGGGCGGCCTTCTCACTGTCCTCCGACGCGCACCTGCCGGATCACGTCGGCTGGGAATACGCTGCGGCAGTGGAGGCGATGCGCGGCTGGGGGATCGGCGAGGTGGCGGTGTTCGAGGGGCGCGAGCGGCGGATGGAGCCGTTGGGCTGAGCGTGGGCGCGCGAATCGGCATCGGCTATGACGCCCACCGCTTCGCGGAGGGCCGGCGCCTGGTGCTCGGCGGGGTCGAGATCCCTTCCGAGCGGGGGCTCGAAGGCCACAGCGACGCCGACGTCGTCACCCACGCGGTGCTCGACGCCGTGCTCGGCGCCGCCGGGCTCGGCGACCTCGGCACCCACTTTCCCCCCGAGGACGAGCGCTGGCGCGACGCCGACTCGTTCGACCTGCTGCGGGTCGTCCTCGGCCAGCTCCGCGGCACCGTCGTCAACGTCGACGCGACCGTCGTCTGCGAGCGCCCCCGCCTGGCCGAACACCGCCTGCAGATGGAGCGGCTGCTGGGCGAGGCGCTGAGCGCCCCCGCCAGCGTCAAGGCGACCAGCAACGAGGGCATGGGGGCGATCGGGCGAGGCGAGGGCATCGCCTGCTTCGCCGTGGCGCTGCTGGAACTGGATTGATCGCCGGGCACCAGATGGGTGATCCCACGACCCCACGCACGCGGATGACGCACGGATACCGTCGCCGGACCGCATCCGTCGGGACTCGCCCGTACCCAGGGGTACGGCCTTCGCCCGCCGACCACGACCGGCTCGGTCCCGCGCGCCCCCGCGCACGCGCTGCCGTGGAATCAACCATCTAGGCTTCGGCGCGCGCCATGTCAGACCGTTTCGACGCGATCGCCAAGCGGATCAGCATCGGCCCCCTGGGTCCGGTCACCGACGTCCCCTTCAACCTTCGCACCCTGGCCGAGGCCGGCGTGCTGCGGCCCGTGCGGCCGGACAAGCTCGCCCGGACGGTGCGCGAGCTGCTGCGCTGGGGTGCGTCGCCGGCCGCCGGGATCGCCGGGGCCGCAATCAACCACCCGCACGAGGTCGCGCTCTGCGACGACGCCGGCGAGCTCACCTTCTCCGATCTCGACCGGCGCTCGAACGCGCTCGCCAATGCGCTCGCCGGCAAGGGCGTCGGCGAGGGCGATGGCGTCGCGATCATGTGCCGCAACCACCGCGGCTTCATCGACGCCACGCTCGCGGTCTCCAAGCTCGGCGCCCACGGCCTCTACCTGAACACGGCCTTCTCGGGCCCGCAGCTCGAGGGGGTGATGGAGCGCGAGCAGCCGCTCGCCCTGATCTACGTTGACGAGTTCGCCGAGCTGCGCGGCGACGCCGACGCCGAGGCGGACGCGACGCGGTTCGTCGCCTGGCCCGAGGAGCAGGGCTCGGGCTCGCACACGACCCTCGACGAGCTGATCTCGTCCGCGCCCGACACCCCGCCCCCGGCGCCAGACGAGTCGGCCCGCTTCGTCATCCTCACCTCGGGGACGACGGGAACCCCGAAGGGCGCGCAGCGCAGCCAGCCCGACACCCTGAGCCCGCTGGCGGCGATGTTCTCGCGGATCCCGCTGCACGCGCGCGAGACGACGGTGATCGCCGCTCCGCTGTTCCACTCCTGGGGATTCGCCCACTTCATGCTGGGGCTTGCGCTCAACTCCACCTACGTCGTCCAGCGCAGGTTCGACCCGGAGCAGACGCTGAAGGCGATCGCCTCACACGAGGCGACGGCGCTGGTGGTGGTGCCGGTGATGATGCAGCGGATCCTTCAGCTGCCCGACGAGACCCTCTCCACCTACGAGCTGCCCTCGCTGCGGGTCACCGCCGCCAGCGGCTCCGCGCTGTCGGGCCCGCTGGCGGAGGAGTGGATGGACCGCTTCGGCGACAACCTCTACAACCTCTACGGCTCGACCGAGGTCGCCTGGGCGACGATCGCGACGCCCGAGGACCTGCGCGCCGCGCCCGGGACCGCCGGCAAGCCCCCCCGCGGCACCGTGGTCAAGATCGTCGACTCCGGTGGCCGCGGCGAGCTGCCCAGGGGCGGCACGGGCCGGGTCTTCGTCGGCAACGAGATGGCCTTCGAGGGATACACCGGCGGCGGCGGCAAGGACACCTACGAGGGCCTGCTGTCGTCTGGGGACGTCGGGCATTTCGACGACGACGGCCGCCTCTTCATCGACGGGCGCGACGACGAGATGATCGTCTCGGGCGGCGAGAACGTCTTCCCGCACGAGGTCGAGGACCTGATCGCCGGCCTCGGCGCCGTCAAGGAGGTCGCGGTGATCGGCGTCGACGACGACGACTTCGGCCAGCGCCTGAAGGCGTTCGTCGTCGCCGTCGACGACGAGGACCTGGGAGAGGACGAGGTCAAGGCCTACGTGAAGAAGAACCTCGCCCGCCACAAGGTCCCGCGCGAGGTCGAGTTCCTCGCCTCGCTGCCGCGCAACGCCACCGGCAAGGTCCTCAAGCGCGAGCTGACCTAGCCCAGGGCAGCGCGGCGCCGGCGGCGCAATACGATCGAGGTGTGCGCGAGGTGCGGATCAGGGACACGCTCAGCGGCGAGGTGCGCCCGCTCGACCCCGGGCGCCCGCCCGAGGTCGGGATCTACGCCTGTGGCCCGACCGTGTACTCGCGGATCCACGTCGGCAACGCCCGTCCCTTCGTCGTCTTCATGCTGGTGCGGCGGTTCCTCGCCCACCTCGGCTACCGGCCGACCCTGGTGATCAACATCACCGACATCAACGACAAGATCTACGAAGCCGCGCGCGAGGCGGGGGTGCCTTCGGCCGAACACGCAGCCGAGATGACCCGCCACTACCACGCCGACACGGACCGCCTCGGCCTGGGGAGGCCGGACGCCGAGCCGCTGGCGAGCGAGACACTGCCCGAGATCATCGACCTGATCGAGGCCCTGATCGAGCGCGGGCACGCCTATGAGTCCGGCGGCGACGTCTACTTCCGCGTCCGCAGCCAGCCCGGCTACGGCAAGCTCTCCAATCGCGACCCCGCCGAGATGGACCAGGGTGAGGAGGCGGGCACCGCGTCGCTGAAGGAGGACCCGCTCGACTTCGCCCTGTGGAAGGCCCACAAGCCCGACGAGGACGCCGCTTGGCCCTCGCCCTGGGGGGAGGGCCGCCCGGGTTGGCACATCGAGTGCTCGGCGATGGCCGAGAAACTGCTCGGCACCGACTTCGAGATTCACGGAGCCGGCGTCGACCTAGTCTTTCCCCACCACGAGAACGAGATCGCGCAGACCGAGGCGGGGCGCGGCCAGCCCCTGGCCCGGCTGTGGATGCACAACGGGATGGTGCGGGTCGCCGAGGAGAAGATGTCGAAGTCGGAGGGCAACATCTTCGGCCTGGCCGAGGCGATCGAGCGCTTCGGCCGCGACGCCGTCGTCGCCTTCCTCGTCTCCGGCCACTATCGGCAGCCGCTCGAGTTCTCGGAGGAAGCGCTCGCCCAGGCGCGCTCGCGGGTGGAGCGGATCCGCAACTTCCTGCGCGAGCCCGCCGTCGGCGACTCCGGGGAGGAGGACCCATTCGTGTCCGAGCGCCGCGAGGCGCTTTTCGTCGCGCTCGCCGACGACTTCAACACGCCCCGCGCAATGGCCGCGATCTTCGAGCTGATCGCGGAGGCCAACCGGCGCCCGCTCCCCGGCGCCCGCGAGGCGCTGGCCTCCCAGCTCGAGCTCGTCGGCCTGGAGTCGCGGCTCGCCGGCTCGGCCGCGGCCGAGCCCGAGGCCGAGGCGCTGTTGGCCCAGCGCGACGAGGCGCGGGCCGCGCGAGACTTCGAGCGCGCCGACCGGATTCGAGACGAGCTCGCCGACCGCGGCTACGACGTGCGCGACGCGCCCGGGGGCGGGCGGCTTGTCCCGCGAGGCTGACGAGGGCCGGTCCGATGTCGTCTACGGGCGCCGTCCGGTGGCCGAGGCCAAGCGCGGCCGCCGCCGGGTGCGCCGGGTGTGGACGAGCGATGACCTCGCCGCGGCCGACCTCACCCGCCTGGCGGGCAGCCCCGACCACCAGGGCATCGTCGCCGAGGTCGATCCCTACCCATACGCCGATCCGGGCTCGCTGCTGCACGCCGACGTGGCGCTGGTGGTCGCGCTCGACCAGATCCAGGACCCGCGCAACCTCGGCGCGATCTGTCGCTCGGCGGAGGCCGCCGGCGCGGCGGGCGTCGTCATCCCCTCGCGACGCTCGGCGTCGATCACCCCGGCCGCGTGCAAGGCCTCAGCTGGAGCGGTCGAGCATCTGCCGGTCGCCCGCGTCACCAACCTCGCCGACTGGCTCGGCCAGGCGAAGGAGGGGGGCGCCTGGATCTACGGCGCCGAGGCGGGCGCCGAGGCGCCGCACTCCCAGGCCGACCTCACCGGCCGGGTCGTGCTCGTGCTCGGAGGGGAGGGGAAGGGCCTTCGCCGGCGCGTCGCGGAGACGTGCGACCTGCTGGTCTCGATTCCCGTTCGCGGTCGCGTCGCTTCGCTCAACGTCTCGGCCGCGGCCGCGGTGCTGATCTTCGAGGCCCTGCGCCAGGGCGGCCGCGTCTGAGGGACGGTGCTCTAGCAACCGGCACGGACGAACCCGCCAAACTGCAACGAAGTTTGCACCAACGTCGCCGGGGTTGACAGAAGTATGCCGACGCGGATAAGGTTGCAAATAAGGGTGAACTAAAGGTCGAGCTTCGGCCCCAGAGGACACCCACAGAAAAGGAGAGGGCGCCTATCGGGAGGTACCGGCGCCACGAAAGGTCCGAATAGGAGGACCCCGTGGCCGTACCGACCGTATCGATCCAGGAACCGCGTGTCGCAGCGCCGGCCCGAGCTGCCGTTGCCACGGCCAGGCATCAGGCTCGACCCGAGCTTGAGGACACCTATCTCGTCGCGCTCGCGAAACGGGGGAGCGCCGACGCCTACGAGCGCATCGTCCGCCGCTACCGCGGCTTCGTCCGGCTCAAGGCCTCGTCGTACTTCCTCCTGGGCGGGGACTCCGACGACCTCATCCAGGAGGGCCTCGTCGGCCTCTACAAGGCGATCCGCGACTACCGCACCGACCGCGAGTCAAGCTTTCGCAACTTCGCCGAGCTCTGCGTCACCCGCCAGATCATCACCGCGGTGAAGACGGCCTCGCGCAACAAGCACGCGCCGCTGAACCAGTACGTCTCGTTCGCGCAGACCCCGGCCGGCGCGATCGACTCGGAGGCGACGCTGGAGGAGGTTCTCCCGGGCCCGCTCTCCGAGGATCCCTCCGAGCGGGTGATCGCCTCCGAGGAGCTGAGCAGCCTCGTCTCCTGCCTGTCGAGCGTCCTCTCCGACCTCGAGAGCCGGGTGCTCTCGCTGTATCTCGACGGTTACTCCTACGAGGTCATCGGCAAGCGGGTCGAATGCGACACCAAGACCGTGGACAACGCCCTGCAGCGCGTCAAGCGCAAGGTCGGCCAGCACCTCGCCGGCCGCGAGGTTCCGCTCTAGATCCAGGCGCAGCGACGGCCGCGCTCTTATCCTCAGTCACCCTGCCCGGATAGCTCAACTGGTAGAGCACCTGATTTGTAATCAGGAGGCTGTGGGTTCAAGTCCCTCTCCGGGCTTAGATGAGTGATCCCACCACGTCACGCACTTAGATGGCCGTGGACCTGCTCGACCTGCCCAACGGACGCGAGTTCACCTGGCGTGACGGCGAGCGGCTGGTCGTCTTTGGCGGCGGCGCGCTCGGGCGGGCGCTCGAGTCCCTGCGCGAGCAGGGCTGGGAGCGGTTCGAGCTGCTGACGACCCAGCGGGCGCTGAGGGAGGCGCCGCTGGACCTCGCTCAGGCGGCGACGGCGGTGCACCAGGTCGCGCCCGGGAGGGTCCCCGACGCCTCGGCCTCGATCATCGACGAGGTCACGGCCCCGAGCCTGGTCGCGCTCGGCGGCGGCAGGGTGATCGATGTCGCCAAGGCGATCGCCGCGGTTCGCGGAGGCCGCGTGGCCGCGATCCCGACGACGCTCTCGGGGGCCGAGATGACCGGCATCCACCGCCTGCCGAACCGTCACGAGGCGCCCCGCCTGGTGCGCCCGGCGGTCGTCTTCGCCGACCCCGCTGCGATGACCGATCTCGATGAGGCCCCGCTGCGGGCGACGGCGATGAACGCCCTCGCCCATGGAGCCGAGGCGCTGTATGGCCCCGGCGCCAACCCCGCCGCCACGCTCGCGGCGCTGCGCGGGGCCGGGCTGATCGCCGGGGCCCTGGACCAGCCCCGGGAGGGGCGGGATCGCACCGCGCTCGCCCTCGGGGCGCTGCTCGGCGCGCACGCGGTCGACAGCGCCGGGCTCGGCTACCACCACGCCGCCTCCCAGGAGCTGGTGCGGGTGATGGGGCTGCCCCACGCCGAGACCAACGCGGCGCTGCTGGTGCACACGATGGAGGCGATGCGGGCGCGCTACCCGCAGGCGCTCGACGCCCTGGCCGAGGCCCTGGGCTCCTCCCCCGACGGGCTCGGACAGCGGCTGCAGCAGCTCGGCGGCGGTCCTCGATCGCTCGCCGAGGCGGGAGCCGACCGGGCTCACGTCGAGGCCGCCGTGGACGCGATCCGCGCCCGGGTCGCGAACGCGCCGATCACCGATCCGCCCGACCGCGACGAGATCCGGGCGCTGATCGAAGCTGCCTGGTAGCGACGCACGCTGTCCGCCACCGTCGCAAACGGGGTAACGCGCGTCCAGCCTGCGTGTAGGCATGAAGTGGTGACCTCCGCAACGGACCAGCCCCGCCGGTCGGCAGCGCCGCGCACGGATTCCGTGATCAGCGACGAGCGCTTTCAGGCCTACCACGACTTCGCCCGGCGCCGGGGCGTCAACAAGCCCCTGTACTTCGTCGCCAGGCTGATCCTCGTCCCGTGTTTTCTGGTCTGGTTTCGCCTGCAGCGGGCGGGGCGCGAGCACGCCCGCTTTCGCGGCGGGATGATCGTCGCCTCCAACCACCGCAGCTTCCTCGACCCGTTCGTGATCGGAGCGCTTTTGCCCTGGCGCCGGCAGATGCAGTTCGTCGCCAAGGTCGAGCTGTTCGAGCGGCGCTGGCAGGGCTGGCTGCTCTCGCGCCTCGGCGCCTTCCCGATCCGCCGCGGGCAGTCCGACGAGACGGCGATGGAGACCGCCCGCCTGGCGGTCGAGCGCGGTGGCACCGTCGTCATCTTCCCCGAGGGGACCCGCATCCGCTCGGGCTCGCTCAGCAACCCCAGGCGCGGGGTCGGCCGTCTGGCGCTGGAGTCGGGCGCCGCCGTGCTGCCGGTCGCCGTCCACGGCTCCGAGCACGTTCGCCGCGGCTGGCGGATCCGCCCGCGCAAGGTAAAGCTCCGGGCCGGTCGCCCGATGACCTTCCCGCGTACCGAACGTCCCTCGCCCGCCCTCGCCGCCAGGGTCACCGACCGGATCTGGCCCAACATCGAGCTGCAGTGGGAGTGGCTCGGCGGCCTGCCGCCGCTGCGCAAGGCCGCGGTGATCGGCGCCGGCAGCTGGGGGACCGCGGTGGCGGTCCTGCTGGCGCGCGGCGGCGTCGAGGTGCAGCTCGGGACGCGCTCCGCCGAGAAGGCCAAGGATCTGGCCAGAAAGCGCGTCAACGAGAAGTTCCTGCCCGGGGTGAAGCTCCCCGACGAGATCACCATCCACCGCTCGGCCGAGATCGAGCTCGGCGCCTGTGACCTGGTCTGCCTCGCGGTTCCGTCGGTGGGGCTGCCGGCGACGGTCGGCGCTCTCGGTGACCGGGTCGGCTCGCGTTCGGCCGTCCTGCTGTTGAGCAAGGGACTCGTCCACCCAGGCGGCGTGCTCCCCAACCGCTACGTCTCCGAGCGCATCCGCGCGCGGGCGATCGCCTGCCTGGGCGGCCCGGCGCACGCCCGCGAGGCGGCGGCCGGGATGGCCGCGCTCGTGCTCGGCTGCACCGACACCGACCTGCGCGCGCAGCTCGGCGAGGTCTTCGACCGGGCCGGCCTGGTTTGCGAGCGAACCGACGACGTCGTCGGCGTCGAGATCGCCGGTGTGACCAAGAACGCAGCCGCCTTCGCGGCCGCGGCGGCCGAGCCTCACGGCATGAACGCGGCCGGGATCGCCGCCGCGGGGATCTGGCGCGAGTGCGTCGAGTGGGCGCTGGGCATGGGGGCGGAGCTGGAGACGTTCTCCGGCCTCGCGGGCGTCGGCGACCTGACCGCGACGGTGCTGGCCCCGAACAGCCGCAACCGCCGTGCCGGCGAGCTGCTCGGCGCCGGCGTCCCCAGTGAGCAGATCCCCGGGCGGATCGGGCAGGCATCCGAGGCGCTTGATTCGGTGCCCCTGCTGGCGACGGCCGTCGCCGCCGCCGGGGTGCAGGCACCCGGGCTGGAGGGCCTGGCGGCGCTGGTCGCGGGCGAGATCGACACCGGCGAATGGGTCGCCGGGATGCGGCGCGCCGAGCGCGCGCGCCGCGCCGCATGAGGGGAGGGCGCGATGGCTAGATGGGCGTGGGATCAACCATCTAGGCTCTCGAGCGGTGAGCGAAGCACCCGCCAAGACGACGGACGAGGCCTCCAAGGCCGAGCTCGACCGCGCCTTCTCCGAGCTGTACAAGGCGCACCTGCGAGACGTCTACTCGTACTCGTACTACCGGGTGGGCAACCACCACGACGCCGAGGACTTGACCGAGCAGGCCTTTCTGCAGGCCTACAAGCACTTCGAACGGGCCCGCCGCGAATCCGCCGGACGGCCGCTTCGTCCGTGGCTGATCAGGATCGCCCACCACCTCGCCGCCAACCATCACCGCGACCGCTCGCGGCGCCCGGAGGCGGCGCTCGACGCGATCGAGCCGCCCTCGCACCCGCACGACACCGAGCAGATCGTCGCCGGCCGCGAGCAGCTTCGCGCCGTCCTGCGCCGGCTCGACGACCTCTCGGAGGAGCGCCGCGAGGCGCTGATCATGCGCTTCGCGCTGGACATGTCCAACCGCGAGATCGCGCGCGCCCTCGGCAAGACCGACGGGGCCACGAAGGTGCTGATCCATCGCGCGATCAAGCAGCTCAAAGAGCTGATCGCGTCGGAGGGAGGGGCTGATGAGTGAGAGCAACATCGACCTCGAGGCGCTGCTCAGCGACGCCCTGCGGCCGATCGACCCGCCGGAGCGGCTCTCCGGCCGGCTCGAGGGAACGCTGACGACGCTCACCGAGCAGGCCGCGGCCGACCTCCAGGACTGGGCCGACGAGCTCACCGAGAGCGAGCTCGCGTCGCTGCGCGATCCCCGCAACTGGGTCCGTCCGGTTGCCGCCGTGGCGGTCGGCGGGGCCGCCGCCGGAGCGCTGGTCCTGGTCGGCATGCGCCGCCGGCGTCGCCCTTCCGGGCTGCGCGCCAGCGCCGAGGCCGCTCTCCGCGACCTCCGTCGCGGTTAGCCGGGGGCTAGGCCTAGGTCGCAGGGGCCGCCCGGCCCGCGGCCTTCGGGGTCGCGGCGCCCGCCGCCACCCCGGTCAGGCCCAGGATCAGGTGCAGGAAGTTGTCCTCGGTGTTGATCGGGACCAGGTTGAGGATGTCGCCGAAGCCGTTGTCGGTGACCAGGAACCCCCAGACGGCCAGCACCAGGTACAGCAGGCCGAGCGCTCCTTCACCGAGGCCAGGGCGGCGGCGTCGATGCCTCAGGGCGCGGTCTCGGCCACGGTCGAGCACGGCGCCGGCGGCGACGCGATCCTGCACGTCAGCAGCATCCCCGCGCTCGGCGACTCGCTCTCGGGCGCCGAGGCCGTCGCGGTCACGGAGGAGGCCGGCGAGGGCGAGACGCGACCCAGCAAGGCGCTGGTTCTCACCGCGCCGCTGCAGTGAGCCGCGCCGCCATCCGCCCTCCGGCGCTCTAGGCTCCTCGGCCCGATGGCCGCTTGCTACCGCCACCCGGGGCGCGAGACCAACGTCGGCTGCTCGAGATGCGCCCGCCCGATCTGCCCCGACTGCATGATCTCGACGCCCGTCGGCATGCGCTGCCCGGAGTGTGCCCGTCAGCGGACCCAGGTGCGCTCGGTCAGCCTCGGCGGCTTCGGCGGTGGCGCCGAGCCCGCCACCTACGTCCTGATCGCGCTCAGCGCGCTCGCCTTCGTCGCCGAGCTCGTGGGTGGCGGTGGCGCGGTCTCCACCGGCGCCGGGGGGAGCCTGATCCAGGATGGTGGGCTCAACGCCGTCGCCGTCGACGTACAGGGCGAGTGGTGGCGGATCATCACCGGCGGCTTCCTGCACGCCGGGGCGTTCCACCTCCTGCTGAACATGTTCGCGCTCTACATCCTCGGCTCGCTGCTGGAGCCGGCGGTGGGGACGCCCCGGTTCGTCGGGATCTACTTCGTCTCGCTGCTGGCGGGCGCCTGCGGGGCGCTGGTGCTGGACCCGGGTCAGCTCACGGTGGGCGCGTCGGGCGCGATCTTCGGGCTGATGTCGGCGGCCTTCGTGATGGCGCGCCGCCGAGGGGTCGAGGGCCTCGCCTCCCAGATCGGCTTGTACGTGCTGATCAACCTCGTCTTCACCATCTCGGTGCCGAACATCAGCATCGGCGGCCACGTCGGGGGGCTGATCGGCGGGGCCGTGGCCGCTCTGGTCGTCGTCTGGTTCGAGCGCACCCGGATGCCGAACAAGCTGGCGGCGGAGATCGCGGCGATGATCGCGCTCGCCGGGCTCGCCTTCGCCGGGGCCCTGGCCGCCGCGGCGGCGGGAGCCCCGGATCTCACGACCCTGCCCGGGTTCGGGTAGCGGCCGGCACGCCGGCGCGCCGCTCGACCTCGTCGCGAAGCTCGCGCACCGAGCGCCACATCACCTGCCGGTTCATCCGGTTGACGACGAACCCGGGCACGGGCATCCCTGGGTCGATGCCGAGCACGTAGGTGGCCAGGGTGGCCTCTCGCTTCGGCTCGAAGCGATACTCGCCCCCGACGTGGGCGACTTCGTCGCCCTCGACGAACTCCCACTCGACCCGGCCGGGGCGCTCGTAGCGGTAGCGCAGGCTGTAGGTGACCTCGCGCAGGTTGGCATCGCCCTGGAAGCAGACGACCTCGCCCAGCCCATCGCCGTCGCGCGAGAGGACCTCGACGCTCTTGACGGCGCCCTGCCAGGCGGGAAAGCTCTCGTAGTCGACGATCGCCTCGAAGCAGGCCTCGGCCCCGGCGGAGATCTCTATCGCCTGCTCGGCGCGGTGGACTGCCATTGCAACTCACGCCACCCTAGCCCGCCCGGAGCGCCGCGCGGCTGCGCTCAGGCGGGCCCGGCGCGGTCGCGCCTGAGCTGGACCGCCGCCGCGAGCAGGAACAGCGCCCCCGTCGCCAGGTGAAGGACGGCGTCGGACTCGTTGTTGGGGAAGGTGAGGACGTAGGCGACCCGCTCGCTCACCAGGGCCCAGAGCCCGGTGATCACCAGCAGGGTGCCCGCCGCGATCGCGTACAGGAGCGACCAGTCGGGGCGCAGCGCGAAGACCAGCGCCGGCCCGAACAGGAGCAGGCCCGAGAGCGCGTGCCAACCGTTGAAGTCGACGCCGAGGACGCGCTCGGTCGGGGCGTCCGCGCCCACCGCGAACGTCGGCTCGGCGATCAACCCGGCCAGGCTCCAGCCGAGCTGGAAGAGGGCGATCGTGAGCACCGCCTTCTGGGCGAAGGTCCACGGCGCCCGCCCGCCCGCGATGTCTTCCCCGGTCGTGGCCTCCATCACCGAGCCTCCTCGCGGTCGCCTACCGCCTCTAGCCTACGAGAGAACCGAATAGTCTGAGCCCGTGGCCCTGTTGAGCGACGAGGAGATCGGCGAGCGCCTCTCCGGCCTGGAGGGGTGGAGCCGCGTTGGCGACGCGATTGCGAAGACCTACTCCAACGGCGATTTCGTCGGTTCGGTCTCGTTCGTTGACAAGCTGGTCGCGCCGGCGGAGGAGATGGGCCATCACCCCGATCTCGAGATCTCCTGGGACGAGGTCACCGTCTCGATCACCAACCATGCCGAGGGCGGCCTGACCGAGGCCGACCTCGAGCTGGCTGGCCGGATCGATGCCCTCCGCGACTGACGCGGTCGAGCGCTCCACCGTAGCCTTCGTATCCGGCGGGTCCCGGTGCGAGGGCTGGCTCTTCCGGCCGCCGCGAGCCGACGGCGACGTTGCCTGCGTCGTTCTCGCGCACGGCTTCGGCGCCCTCAAGGAGGGGCGCCTCGACGCCTACGCCCAGCGCTTCGCCGACGCCGGCTTCGCCGCCCTCGCCTTCGACTACCGCCACTTCGGCGGCAGCGAAGGGGAGCCGCGCCAGCTCGTCGACATCGCCCGTCAGCACGCCGACTGGCGTGCGGCGATAGCTCACGCGCGCAGCCTCGACGGCGTCGACCCCGACCGGATCGTCGCCTGGGGCTCCTCGTTCGGCGGTGGCCACGTGATCTCGACCGCCGCCTCCGACCCCCGGCTGGCAGCCGGGATCGCCCAGGTCCCGCCCACCGCCGGGCTGGCGACGCTGCGCCAGATCGAGCCCCGCCGAGTCGCGGCGCTGACCGCACACGGGCTGCTCGACCGGGCGCGGGCGCTGACCCGGCGGGCGCCGCACTACATCCCGATCGTCGGCCCTCCGGGGTCGCTGGCGACGATGACCGGCGACCACGCGGCCGAGGGCTACGCGGGCATGTACGTCTCGTAGCGCGATGCGCATCGTCCACGTCGTCGGCACGCGTCCCAACTTCGTCAAGATGGCGCCGGTGATCGCCGCCGCCCGCGAGCGCGACGGCTGGCACAACTCGATCGTCCATACCGGCCAGCACTACGACAGGGCGATGTCCGACGTCTTCTTTGACGAGCTCGGCGTGCCCCAGCCGGACCATCTGCTGGGGGTGGGCTCGGGCTCCCACGCGGAGCAGACCGCCCGCGTGCTGGAACGCCTCGAGCCTGTGCTCGAGGCCGAGAGCCCCGACCTGGTGTTGGTCCCGGGCGACGTCAACTCGACCCTGGCCGCGGCGCTGTGCGCGGCGCGCCACGGGATCCCTGTCGGCCACATCGAGTCGGGGCTGCGGAGCTTCGACCGCACGATGCCGGAGGAGGTCAACCGCGTGGTCGCGGACCACCTCTCCGAGCTCCTCTTCCTGCACTCCGAGGAGGCGATCTCGAACCTTCAAGCCGAGGACGTGGACAACGGTCACATGCACTTCGTCGGCAACACGATGATCGACACGCTGGTCGCCCTCGAGGAGCGCTTCCGCGCCCGCGGCGCGGCCGGCGCCCTGGGGCTCGAGCCCGGCTCCTACCTGCTGGTGACGCTGCATCGCCCGGCGCTCGTCGACGGGCCGCTGCTCGGCGAGGCGATCGCGGCGCTGGCGAGCGTCGCCGCCGAGCTCCCGGTCGTCTTCCCGATCCACCCCCGCACCCGGAAGATGCTCGGCGATGGCGATCCGCCCGGCGTCGAGCTGGTCGACCCGGTCTCCTACCTCGACTTCCTCTCGCTCGAGGCCGACGCCGCCGCCGTGCTCACCGACTCCGGCGGGATCCAGGAGGAGACCACCTACCTGGGGGTTCGCTGCTTCACCCTGCGCGACAACACCGAGCGCCCGGTCACCGTGCGCGCCGGCACCAACACCCTGCTGGGGCTCGACCCCGGCCGGATCCGCGAGATCCCCGAGCTGATCGCGTCCAGCGGCGCCGAGACTGTGCAGCCGCCGCAGCTGTGGGATGGCCATGCGGCCCGGCGAATCGCTGATGTCGTCGCGGATTGGTAGCTTGGCCCGGTGCCGCTCCCGTCGCTAGTCCCGCGTGATCGCGCCTTCTTCGACCTCTTCAACCAGGCCGGGCAGAACACCCTACGCGCCGCGCGCCTGCTGAAGGAGATGCTCGAGCACTGGCCGGACGAGCGCGGGCTGGCACGCGAGATCCTCCTCGCCGAACAGGAGGGCGACAAGATCACCCACGCCATCGTGCAGCGGGTGCAGACGACATTCGTCACCCCGATTGACGGCGAGGACATCTACAACCTCGCCACCCAGCTCGACGACATCGTCGACTTCATCGACGAGGCCGCCGACTTCCTCGGGCTCTACAAGATCGAGGCGCCGATGGAGCAGTCGCTGGCGATGGCCGACGTCCTCGTCAAGGCTTGCGAGCAGCTCGCGGTCGCGCTCGAGCACCTGCGCGGCTTCAAGGGCCTTGAGCCCTACTGGATCGAGATCCACCGGCTCGAGAACGACGGCGACCGCCTCTATCGCGACGCCGTCGCCTCGCTGTTCGCCAACGGCATCGACCCGATGGTCGTGATCCGCTGGAAGGACATCTTCACGGTGCTCGAGCGAGCGGTCGACGCCTGCGAGACGGCCGCGCACATCATCGAGGGCATCGTCATCAAGAACGCATGAGCGCTGCCGCGACCCGGCGGCGGACGCGGAGCCCAGCGCGTCGAGTGACGCATGACTGAGGCCGACGTAATCCTTGCGATCGTCATCGTCACGGCGCTGGCGTTCGATTTCACCAACGGCTTCCACGACACCGCCAACGTCGTCGCCACCTCGATCTCGACCCGGGCGATGGCGCCCCGGATCGCGGTCGGCTTCGCGGCGATCCTCAACTTCGTCGGCGCCTTCATCTCGCTCGCGGTGGCGGCGACTATCGCCTCCGACGTCGTCGACGCGGGCGCGATCACGCCCACGATCGTCTTCGCGGGCCTGGTCGGGGCGATCGCCTGGAACCTGATCACCTGGTACTTCGGCCTGCCATCGAGCTCCTCACACGCCCTCATCGGCGGCGTCGTCGGATCGGTCGTCGCCGGCGTCGGGGTTGACGCGGTGATGGGGGAGGGCATCCTCGGCAAGGTCCTGATCCCGGCGCTGGTCGCGCCGATCGTCGCCTTCGCCGCGGGCGGGATCTCGATCGTCATCTGCTACCGCGTGCTCGGCAACCAGCGCCCGGGCCCCGTCACCCGCGGGTTCAAGCTCGGGCAGATCGTCTCCGGGGGCCTGCTCGCCCTCGCCCACGGGACCAACGACGCCCAGAAGACGATGGGCGTGATCGCGCTCGCGCTGATCGCCAACGGCAACCTCGCCCCGGGCGCCGATCCACCCACCTGGGTGGTGGTGTCGGCCGCCACGGCGATCGCGCTCGGCACCTACATCGGGGGCTGGCGGATCATCAGGACGGTGGGCACCCGGATCATCAAGATGGACGCGGCCCAGGGGTTCTCGGCCCAGGGGGCGGGGGCGGCCGTGATCCTCGCCTCCTCGCACTTCGGCTTTCCCCTCTCGACCACGCAGGTGATCTCGGGCGGCGTCATGGGCGCGGGCGCCGGCAAGCGGCTCTCCGCCGTGCGCTGGGGGGTCGCCGGCAACATCGTCGTCGCCTGGATCCTCACCTTCCCGGCCGCGGCGCTGATCGGCGCCGCCACCTACGGCTTCACCCAGATCTTCGGCAACGGGGTGACCGGGCCGCTGATCGTCCTCATGGTCGGCGTCGGCCTGGTGACGTTCGCGTTCGCACGCCGGATCAGACAGGGATCGCCGGTGGTCGCATGAGCGCTGGGAGCCTGGCCGCCACGCTGGTCGACACCACGGCCCTGTGGGAGACGGTGGTCGCCTCGCTGGTCGCCGGTGTCGGAGTCACCCTGGTCTTCTCGATCGCGCTTCTCGGCGCGGCGCGCTTCGCCGAGCACAACCGCGAGGGCCGAATCGGGGCGGCGGTCGCCTTCGGCGCGCTCGCCCTGTTGGGCGCGGCCGCCTTCCTCGCGGTGATCGTCTTCGGCATCATCGTGATGACCAGCAAATAACTCCCATCGGCTGCTCTGCTCCTAGAACACCTCCCGTCGGTTGCTCCGCTCTCGCCTGAACACATTGCCCGCGGCTACGCCGCGGGCTTCTTGATCTGCTTCCGCGTCCGCTCCGACGGGGTTTGTGGTGAGCCTGGGTAGGCTGGGTTCGTGCGCATTGTGAGGAACATCGCGATCATCGCCGCGCTGGCGTTCGTCGTCGCCGCGGTGCCGGGCGGCGGCAACCTCGCCGAGGCGGTGCTGACGACGATCTCGCTCCTCTTCCTGGTGATGATCGCGCTCGCCGTCTTCCAGATCTACCGCATGCAGCGGCTGACGATCGACTCGCTCACCGACCGCCAGCGGGCCCTGCTCGTCGGTGCGGTCGGCCTGGTCGCGCTGATGATCGCCGGCGCCGACGAGATGCTGAAGACGGGCCTCGGAGCCCTGATCTGGGTGGCGCTGGTGGCGACCGCGATCGTCGCCGTCTGGCGCCTGTGGGTCGAGTCGCAGACCTACTAGCCCGCAGTCGCTGAGTAGACACGAAGCGCGCGCCACCGGCGCCACCGGGTGACCGACGCTGCGGGGGTGAGACCGGCCGAGCGCGAACTGGGACAGGCCTCGGTCGAGCTGGTGGCGGTCCTGCCGGCGCTCCTCCTCTGCGCCGCGATCGCGATCCAGCTCGCGATCACCGGCTATGGCCTCTGGGCGAGCGCCTCA